>CAZPJJ010000274.1:0-5928 GCA_964586535.1 uncultured Acidobacteriota bacterium
CGGGCTCGTGATCGTGCAGTTTGCCCCCGAGGTCGCCGCGGCGGAGCGGCTCGCGATCCTCGCGCGCCACGGCGCGGTAGCGGGCTCGACGATCCCCGCGCACGCGCGGGTAGCGTTCGTCGGCCGGGATCGCATGGCCGCGCTCGCGGGCGAGCCGGGCGTGGCGTGGATCGGGCGCTTGCACCCGGGCTTCAAGCTCCCGCGTGATCTCGCGAGGGAGGAGCCCATCCTGGACATCCACGTGTACCCCTCGCCCGGCGTGTCCGGCGAGACGCTCCGCCAGGCGGTCGCGGCGCAGGGTGTCGTCATCGACGACGCTTCGGGCGAGCGGGTTCGCGCGCGGGTGGAAACCTGGAATCAGATCCTGGAACTCGCGCGGCGTGAAGAGGTGCTTTTCATCGAGCCGGCGGCCCAACTCACGTGGTTCAACGACGAGAGCCGCTGGGTGTGCCAATCGGGGACGCCCGGCTCCTACTCGATTCACGCACGGGGCGTGCGCGGCGGCGGGCAGATCGTCGCCGTGATGGACTCGGGACTCGAAGCCTCGCACTGCTGCTTCGACGACGCAGGCAAGATCGCGGACAACCGCGCGTGGGGCGGGGGAACGCTCGGCCCCGACTGCAGCAACGATCACGGGACGCACGTCGCGGGGACGGCGCTCTGCTCGAACAACGGCTCGCTCGATGGCCTTGCCCCCGACGCGCGATTGATCCTGCAGGATGTCGGCCGCAACGGCGACTGCCAGAGCGTCTTTCCGCCGAATCCGCTCTCCTCCGCGTGGAGCGACGCGCGGAACCGCGGTGCCTTCGTGCACACGAACTCGTGGGGCGGCGGATTCAACACCTACGCCGGCGACAGCATCGCGATCGATCAGTACATGTGGAACAACCAGGATTTCCTGATCCTCTTCGCCGCGGGCAACGACGGCCCCTCCGCCGGGACGCTCTCGATCCACTCCAACGCGAAGAACTCGGTGACCGTCGGCGGCAGCGAGAACGGCTCGGGGCGCGAGAACATGTACTTCTCGTCGAGCCGCGGTCCCGCGGGCGACGGACGCCTGCTGCCCGATCTCACGGCGCCCGCGACATCGGTCGAATCCGCGCGCAGCGGATCCGCGTGCTCCGCCGTGTCCTTCTGGGGAACGTCGATGGCGACGCCCGCCGTCGCGGGATCCGCGGCACTGGTGCGCGAGTACTTCACGCGCGGCTTCTATCCCACCGGGAACGCAACGCCAGCGGATGTGCGGACGCCCAGCGGCGCACTCATGAAAGCGGTCCTGCTCGCCTCGGCGAGGAACATGACGGGCTCCGGCGTGTCGGGATCGCGCCCGAACAATGCGCAAGGATTCGGCCGGCTGACGCTCGACGATGCGCTTTTTTTCGCGGGCGATCCGAACAGCCAGAAGCTTCTCGTCCTCGACGACTTCAACACGGCGACCGGTTTCACCACCTCAGGGCAGGTGCACGAGACGGCGCTCTCCGTGACGGGTGCGGGGCTCGTCAAACTCATGCTGGTCTGGACCGACGCGCCCGGGTCATTCTTCGCGTCCAAGGCGCTCGTCAACGATCTCGATCTCGAGGTGCAAACCGCCGGCGGCACGCTCTACGCGGGCAACGCGGGGTTCTCGGGAGGCGTCACGACGACGCCGTCCTCGACCTTCGACAGGCTCAACAACAAGGAAGCGGTGTACCTGAATCTCGCGGGGCCGCAGACGCTGACCGTGCGCGTGCGCGCGCATGCGATCAACGACATCGGCGCTCATCCGCAGGACTACGCGCTGATCGCGATCGGTCCCGTGAGCGCGAGCTGCGACGAGGCGCCGCCCGCGGGCGTCGGCAACTCCGTTCTGCACGGCAAGGCGAACGGACAACTGGTCGCGACGTGGGCGGATCGCGCCGCCCCGAGTTACGTCGCGTATCGCGGGTCGTCGCCCGACTTCTTCGGGCCCGCCACGACTCCCTACGAAGAGGGCATCACTGACGAGAATCCCTCCCAGAGCGGCGTGCAGTGGACGGACGCGGGCGCGCTCGCCGATGGGCAGACGTGGTTCTACGTCTATGCCTCCGCCAACGGCTGCGGCGACGTCGTTCCGTAGCCTCTCCCCGGTGCCTGGAAGATTGTTGGCGAGAGTGTCCGGATGCGGACGCTCGCCCCGGGCACGCGCGGAGCGTCGGCGCGCTCCACTTTGCGGGAGGCTTCGCGGGGCTCCTACCTGCTTTCGGCGCCCGGATTCGTTCCGGGCAGGGCGGGTGAGTCCTTCGGCGAGAAAGTGTTCTTGTGCGGATAATTCCGGAAGCGTCCGCCAATGTTCTCGGGGACGGTTACAGCTTCGGAAACGGCGACTTACGCACTCAGCCTATCTGGTTGGGGCTTGTAACTCGGATTGTGGAGGGGTATAAAACTTATCAATTAGGTATGAATTTCCCGAGGACCGAGTCGTGAAACTCACCACCCGCGGCCGCTACTCCCTCCACTGCATGGTGGCGGTCGCGCGCCTGGCGGGTGCGGGCTCGCCGGTGAAGCTCGAAGCGGTCGCCGCGTCGACGGGTCTTTCGATCCCCTACCTGCGCCAGATCACGATCGCGCTTCGCAAGGCCGACCTCCTACGCGGCGTCGCCGGCCGGAGCGGCGGCTACGTCCTGACCCGGGATCCCGGCCAGATCACCGTCGCCGAGATCATCGAAGCGGGCATCGGCCCGATCAGTGTCGTCGACTGCGTCTGCGAGCCCGAGTACTGCGCGAAAGCCGAGGGGTGCGAGACGCGCCTGATCTACGTCCTGCTCAATCGCAGCATCACCAAGCTGCTCGCGAGCTACACGCTTGCGGATCTCTGCGACGTGGAGCGCCTCGCGGCAGTCGTCGAGGTGCTCGACGACCGCCTCGACGAGCGAGCGACCGGTGACCCCTCATCCCCGTCTTGCCCTTCTTCGCTCAAGGTGAGAGGACGCCACGTGCCGTCCCTCACCTCTTGAGTCCGTCGTTTTGGAGATCCCATGCAGCAAGCAGTGCTCTGGATCGTGTACTTCAGCGCCGTCGTCTTCGTCGCCGCCGTCGCGTACCGCTTCGTGCGCATCTCGCGCATGCCGCGCCAAGTCCGCTGGGAGATCTACCCGCTCCCGCACGAGGGAGAGCGCGCGAAGCACGGCGGTTCGCGGATGGAGGAACTCGACCACTGGACCAAGCCTCGGCACAAGGACCATGTAGCGGAACTCAAGTTCATGTTGCCGGAGATGATCCTTCTCAAAGGCCTCTGGGATCACAACCGGAAGCTCTGGTACCGCTCGTTCCCGTTCCACTTCGGGCTCTATCTGCTCATCGGCTGCCTCGCGATCCTGATGCTGGATGCTGTCCTCGCCGTCGCCGGAGTCGCCCTTGAAGGACTCCTGCACCCGATCGCGGCGCTGCTCTTCGGAGCGGGTGGCGCGCTCGCCCTCGTGGGAACGCTGGGACTGCTTGTCGCACGCATGACCGACGAGGACATGAAGCCGTACACGAATCCCTCGCATTTCTTCCATCTGGGACTTTTCCTCGTCGTGCTCGGTCTCCTCGCGGCCGTGTTCATCGAGTCCGGCTTCACCGTGAAGACCTTCGCGAGTTGGGCCGGAGCGCTCGTCACGCTCGATACGAGTGCCGCCCTCGGCGGCACTTTGGCCGCATGGACGCTGGCTTCGACGGCGCTGCTGATCGCGTACGTGCCGCTCACCCACATGTCGCACTTCTTTGTGAAGTGGTTCACGTGGCATCAGATCCGTTGGGACGACGAGCCGAACGTCAAGGGCGGCCGCATCGAGAAGATGATCGAGAAGGCGCTCTCCGCGCCGATCACGTGGGCTGCTCCGCATATCGGAGCCGACGGCAAGAAGAGCTGGGCCGATGTCGCCACCGAGGAGGTCAAGGACCGATGAGCAACGAGAAAGACAAGAAATTCCGGCTCGAAGACGTCAGCAAACCCGCGGAACAGTGGATTCACGTTCCCAACGAGGATCTCCTGCCGCTGCCGGCTCCGCTCGACGATCCTGCGCTCGAGAAACCCTGGACGCCGATCTCCGACGAGACGCGCGAGAAGTACGAGGCCAGCCTCGACGACACGATGCTGCTCAACATCCCGAAGCCGAAGGACGAAGCCGAGGAAAAGGAGTGGGTCGCGAAGTTCCTCAGCGGGGTCAGCAAGCTCTTCGATGAGGCCAACAACTGGCCCTTCTTGAAACCGCTCGTGCTTTCGATCGAACACTGCACGAACTGCCAGACATGCTCCGACTCGTGCCACATCTTCGAGGCGAGCGGAAAGGCGGCGATCTACCGGCCCACCTGCCGCGCCGAGATCCTGCGCCGCATCGTGAAGAAGTACCTGACGCCGGGCGGGCAGTACTTCGCGCGCTGGCGCCACGGCGACATCGACCTCAACTGGACCACCGTCGCGCGGCTCGCGGAGATGAGCTATCGCTGCAACCTCTGCCGGCGCTGTGCGCAAACCTGCCCGATCGGCGCGGACAACGGCCTCATCGCGCGCGAGATCCGCAAGGTCTTCAGCCAGGAGTTGGGCTTCCACACGCCGGAACTGCACGACCGCGGCTCGGTTCTGCAGCTCAAGGCGGGTTCCTCGACCGGCATGAACGCGATCGTGATGAAGGACAACATGGACTTCATCGACGAGGAGATGGAAGAGAAGACCGGCATCAAGATCACGACGCCGTGGGACGTCGAGGGCGCCGACGTCCTACTCATCCACAACGCTGGCGAGGTGCTCTCCTGGCCTGAGAATCCCGGCGCATTCGCCTTGATCCTCGAGGCGGCGGGCGTCAAGTGGACGCTCTCGAGCGACGCCGTGGCCTACGACTCGATCAACTACGGGCTCTTCTACGACGACGTGATGCTCTCGAAAGTCGTGCTGAAGCATGCCGCCGCGGCGAAGAAGCTCGGCGTGAAGAAGATCGTCCTCGGTGAATGCGGCCACGCCCACAAGGCCTTGACGGTCATCGCCGACCGAGTGCTGACCGGCGATCTCAACATTCCGCGCGAGAGCGCGATGACGCTCCTTCGTGACTTGGTGATGAGCGATCGGATCGCCTTCGACCCGTCGCGGAACGACTTCCCCGTGACGCTGCACGACCCGTGCAATCTGGTCCGGCTCATGGGTGTCGTCGAGCCGCAGCGCGAGATCGTCCGCAAGCTCTGCCCGCAATTCCGAGAGATGGCGCCCCATGGCACCGAGAACTACTGCTGCGGCGGCGGTAGCGGCTTCGCCCTGCATTCGCGCAACAGCTTCGACGAGTGGCGCTTCAAGGTGGCGGGCCGCAAGAAGATGGAGCAGATCCTCGGCGCGTTCCAGGACTGTCTGGGTCCCGAGACGCCGAAGTACGTGTGCGCGCCGTGCAGCAACTGCAAGGGACAGATCCGCGACATGATCGTCTATCACGATCTCTGGGAGAAGGAGCGCCTGCTCTACGGTGGTCTGGTCGAGCTGATCGTCAACGCGATGACCGACGCGAAGCCTGGATTCCTCAGGTGGGAGTGGGCCTGATGCCTAAGATCCTCGTGGTCGACGATGAAGAGGCGATCCGCTTCTACCTGACGATGCTACTGGAGGATCGCGGGCACGTCGTGCGAGCTGTCGCCAATGCCGATGAGGCGCTGCGTGCGCTCCGGGAAGAGGACTACGCCCTGGTCTGCCTCGACATCATGATGCCGAGGCGATCGGGGATCTGGCTCTACACGACGATGCGGCGCGAGGGTCCAGGCAAGGACGTGCCGGCGATCTTCATCAGCGGCTTCTCCCAGGTAAACGACCTACGAGACGAGCGGGCTTTTCGCCGGACCGTCCGGGATGAGAGCATTCCGATGCCCGAGTGCTGCTTGGAGAAGCCGGTCGATCCCGGAGTGCTGCTCCAAGCGATCGAGCGGCTGACGGCGCGAAGCCGTGCCGCGGGA
>CAZPJJ010000275.1:0-5892 GCA_964586535.1 uncultured Acidobacteriota bacterium
CGCCGAGAGCAGAACATCATCGGATGGTACGCGAGTGGTCACGGGCTCAGTCTACGCGTCCCGAAGCGATTCGGTCATCGCGCCTTGACGGGTCCCGGCCTGGGCTCTAGGATTCCCCGGCTTCTGCCCTGTCGAACTCGTGCCGGAGTGGCGGAACTGGCAGACGCGCATGGTTCAGGTCCATGTGGGCGCAAGCCCGTGGGGGTTCGAGTCCCTTCTCCGGCACCATCATCCCGTCTTGCCGGTCGGCGAGTTCCCCTTCCGTTGATTCCACCTCCGAATCAGGTTTCGGCGCGCCGTTCGGCGCGGGCCTTGACGTACTCCCAGACCATCGGCAGTACCGAGACGATGATGATCCCGACGATCACGATCTTCATGTTGTCTTGGACGACCGGGATGCTACCGAAGAGGTAGCCGGCGCCGAGAAAGAGCGTCACCCAGAGCACCGCGCCAGAGACGTTGTAGAACACGAAACGGCGGTAGTGCATGGTGCCGATTCCGGCGACGAAGGGAGCGAAGGTGCGCACGATGGGCACGAAGCGCGCGAGGACGATCGCGCGGCCGCCGTACTTCTCGTAGAAGGCATGCGCCTTGAGCAGATGCTCGCGCTTGAAGAAAGAACTCGATTCGTAGTGGAAGACCTTCGGCCCGAGAAAGCGGCCGATCGAGTAGTTCACCGAATCGCCGAGAATGCCGGCCGCGACGAGGAGCAACCAGAGCAGGCCGAGGTCCATCATGCCTTGGCTGGCGAGCGCGCCGACCGCAAAGAGCAGCGAATCGCCCGGAAGAAAGGGCGTCACGACGAGACCTGTCTCGCAGAAGATGATCGCGAAGAGCAGCGCGTAGACCCAAGCTCCGTACGCCGCGATGAACTCACGGAGGTGGTTCTCGGCATGCAGAAGAAAGTCCAGGAACTCCTTGATCCATTCCAAGAGGGACCTCGATCGTCTTCAGGCGGCTCGCCTTCCTGCGGTTTCCGGTTCCCGCGAGAAACCGTGGGAGACTGACACGAGACCATGCGCGGCGCACGCGGCGCGGCTCACGTCGAGATCGCCTGTGCCTCGTCCCAACGCCTCACGGTCTCGAGGACGAGCTCGTGGGGATCGAGAGCGACGCCGATCTCGTGGGCTAGGCCCGTCGCCTCCTGCGCCCCCCAGCCTCGAAATCGAAAGACGCCGCGATCCCAGGCGAGGATCCGCGCGGCATGGGTCTCGATCTGCTCTTCGAGACAGTGCGCGAGTTCCTCCGGATCCACGGCGCCCATCTCCAAGAGGACCGCGCCGAGCGGCTTCCACGCGGCGGCGGCGGACTGGCGTCGCAGGGCCGCGTCGAGCGCGTCCGTGCTCAGCGTACCGCGCGTCACGAGTACCGAACCGAGGCGCCTCGGCACTCGGCTGACGGTCGCACGCACGATGCGCCCGCAAACGAGTTCGATCTCGCCGCGTTCGGGCGGGTCGTCGCGCTCCGCGACGAGGACACCGTCCCTCCCCGCGGCCGCGAGCACTTGGAGCACGTCGGGAAGCGGAATCGCCTCGAGCCTTCCCGAGAGCAGCAGAGAGGGTGCGCCGCGATCGCCCATGGGTTCCCCTCACGGCTTCGAGCGCCGCGTGGTTCTTTCGGGGGGCAACGTAGGGCGCCGCTGCGGGGCCGGGCAACCCCGCGGCGCGCGTCAGAGAGCGCGCTTTCGCGAAAGGAATTCACGAAGGCCGTCGCGGCGCAGGAAGTTCTCGTCGGGCACGAGAGGCGCGACGATCTGCTCGAGCTCGCGGCTCGAGCGGCGGAAGAGGAAGGCGGCCAGCGGCCGAAGGCGACGAACCGCAATCGAACCCTGGGAATCGATCTCGAAGCGGAGCGCATCCCGGTCGTCGTTGTGCGCGGCGCGCGTGACGAGATAGAGGCGCCCCGCGGGGCGCAGGATGCGGGTCCACTCCGCCGTCAACGCGCGGGCATTCTCGTCGTCCAGCGTGTCGAGGGCGTCGAATCCCAGGACGAGGTCGAAGGTCTCGTCGGCCTGAGAGATCGGGACGCGTGCCGCGTCGTCGGCTTCCACCGCGACGCGGCACCCAATCCGCGTAAAGCTTTCGATCATCGGCCCCGAAGGAGGTCCCGAGAGCAGAACGCGCGGGGTACCGCCGTGCTCGACCTGCCGCTGCAGGCTGGCGAACAAGCCGGTCAAAACGCGCGATTGAACCGGAGCCTCCGGCACCGGGGTCGCCGCAGGTTCGCCTCCCGGCGTGCGTTTGCGCCGGAAGAAGAGCATCAGACCATCAGGAGACGCCCACCGGCTTGGTGGCTGGCGGGTTCACAACCGCGGCCTTTGGCTCGGCCGGGCGGTTGCCCGTGCCCGAACCGCTGCGGTCCATATCGACGTTGCCTTTGAAGCGCGCGCCGTCGGCGATCATCATCCGCGGCGAGATGATGTCGCCCATCAATGACGAGCCCGAGGCCAGTTCGACGCGCTCGGTCGCGATGACGTCACCGCGAACGGTTCCCTCGATGCGGATCGACTTCGCTTCAAGCGTGGCGTCGATCTCGGCTGACTTGCCGACGATGAGGTGGTGCTCCTTGAGCCGGACCACCCCCTCCACCTTCCCCTCGACGACGAGGTCCTCGGCGCCGATAAGCTCGCCCTTGACGTGAATCGACGGACCGATCACCGCTTTCGATTCCACGACCGCTCCTTTCGCCGGGGCTGCGGGGGTGGGCGCCTCCATGCGCGGCACCGCGACCTCTCGCGGCTGCGGTTGGGGCGTCGGCTTGGGTTCGTCTTGGTCTTTGCGACCCCAAATCCCCATGGACTCCTCCCGGGTGCTGTGGTGAGCGCGCCGTTCCGGCTACGGGCCAACGCCGGACGCGGCACCCTCGGGTGTTGGTTCTTCTAGGGGGAATCTTTCGCGCAGAACTCTCATCGACAAGCCCGCTTCGCGTTTTACCAATCCGTCTCGATCCGTGTCGAAGGCGCGGTCGAGGGCGACCATGCTTTCGCGCCGTCCGACCTCGCGCAGGACGCGCGCGGCTTCCGCCCGCGCGAACGCGTTCGAGGCATTGATGACGCGATCCTCGAGGAAGGGAACGGAGTCAGCGGTCTCGCCCATGAGCGCCAACTGATGGGCAACGACGACCGCCGGCATGTCGGCCGTTTCGATCTCGAGCCGCTCGCGCAGTACGGGAAGCGCCTCGCGGCCGCGAATCACCGCCAGCGACATCGCAGCCTTGCCGCGGGTCACCGGGTCGATGTCGTCGAAAGCCTGCATGATCGTGGGGATCGCCGCCTCGCCGCCGATCTTGCCCAGCGATTCGATCGCCCACGCGCGGTTCTTCTCGTTGTCCGTGTGGTAAACCTGCGTCAAAACCTCGACCGCTTCGTCCTTGCCGAGGAGGGCGCCCAGATCGTGCTTCGTGGCGAGGTCGCCGAGCGTTTGAATCGCCGCGTTGCGGATCTGCTCGTCGTATTCGTTGCGCACGCGATCGACGAGGTAGGGGACCGCGACGGGATTGCCGGTGACCGATATCGCGGTTGTCAAGGCGCGACGAAGCTCGAGGTTGGTATCGTCGCCGGCTCCCGCCGGAATCGATGCCTGCGCCATCTCGACGAGAATCGCGGCCGCCTGGGGGTAGGACTCGGTGTCGACGTCGGCAAGCGCTTGCGCGACGCCCACGCGCAGCGCCCGCGATTCGTGGTCTTTGAAGCGCGCGATCGCTTCGACAGCTCGGGGCGTGCCGATGCGTCCCAAGGCCGCGATCGCCGCGTGCTGCACGACTTCGGGATCCTCGTAGATGGCTTCGACGAGCGGGTCGATCCCTTTGTCGTTGCCTCGCTCCGCCAGGTCGGCCGCTGACAACGCGCGCTCGTCGGGGGTGCTTCCGGGCAACGCGGGTCCGCCGCAGCCGGCCAGCCAGGGGACGAAAGCCCCGGCCAAAAGGAACGCGAAGAGCGCGGGACGAAGCGCGCGAGAGAACGCGCTGGACGACATCGAGAACTCCTTTGCGCGGCCGTCACAGATGCGGCGCAAGAGCCGCAGGCTTGCCGCGCAGGTGGGTCGAAACGTGGGTCGCTCCGCGACGCCGAGGTATCTTAGGCAGGTGCGAAGCCTCGTTGCAAACGTTTCTAGAAGCGCCCTCGCCGGGCTCGCGGCCCTCGCGCTCCTCGTCTCCTCGCCGGGTCTCGCCGAAAATCCCGACGATCGCTACGAGGAGTGGATTCAGGGCCCTGTCCGTTACCTCGTCACGAAGACGGAGACCCGGCTTTTCAAGCGCCTGAAAACACCCGAGGAGCGCCTGGACTTCATCCGGCGCTTCTGGGAGCGACGCGACCCCAATCCCGTCACCCCGGTCAACGAGGCCAGGCTGACGTTCTGGCAGCGCGTCGCGGAGGCCAACCGGCTCTTCTCCGATTCCGCGATCGACGGCTGGAAAGGCGACCGCGGCAAGATCTACATCCTGCTGGGCCCACCCGACGATATCGAACGTGATCTCGAATACGACACACAGATCGGTTCGACGGCCGGCCGCGGGCTGATGCGCTGGATCTACACGGGTCTCGAGAGGGCCTCGACCCGGGCGTTCCAGGCCGTACCCTTCGTCCGCGACGCTGGCAACGACTGGCACCTCACGGACGACCCGCGCTACGCCTCGCCGTCGTTCAACATCTACAGCAGTCGAGCCGTCACGCAGGGCACACCGCTCGATCTCCCCTCGGCCGCGCTCACGACGCTCGCGGACCAGGTCAACTGGTTCGGTCCGAGCCGTCTCGGCACCGCGATGGACCTGGGCCGCCTGCAGGAAGTGCCCACGGAACGGGATCTCGTCAAGGCCGCCGTCCAGAGCGAGGAGTTCCTCGGAACGATGCGCGGCAGAGTCCGCGCGCACACTTTGCACGGCCCGGGGGGCAAGACCCTCGTGGCGATCACCGCCGCCGTCCGCCGCGACGACCTCGTGCCGGCTTGGTCGGGCAGTGCGATCGAGCTCGCACAGCGGTTGCTCGCGTCCGTGGCGCTCGAGCGAGTCGACGCGACGGGCTCACCCGAAGCGCCACTCGTTCTCGATGTCGCGGACGACGCGTTCGTCGCGGAGCCGGCGCCCGCCGCGGAGGATCCGTGGTTGCGGCTGCAGGCGATCCGCGAGGTGCCCGGGGGAACTTGGCGCGTGCGGGGTGTGGTCGTCGATCGAGTCGGCGGCGGTGCGGCGGTCTTCGAGGAGCGCCTCTCGTTCGACGCGCTCGATCCCGCGGCGCCTCGAATCAACGGCCCGGTCGTCGCGACGACCCTCCTTCCCGCCTCCGACCGGCTTCCCACGGGGACCGAGCCATTTCGCATGGGCGAGGCGGTCGTCGTCCCCGTCATGGACGAATCGATCGACGCGAACCAGCCCTTTGCCGTCTTCCTCGAGGTGGCAGCCCCTCGCGGCCGCGACGAGCCCGTCGCGCTCTCCTGGCAGATCCACCACACGCCGGAAGGGGCAGAGGCCGCCCTCGCGCTCGGCGCTCCGGGATCCCTCGCGGACGCACGGGGGACGCGCGCCTGGCAGTTTCCGGCGGGGAAATTCGCGCGTGGCCGCTACGACATCGTCTTCCGCGCGGAAAGCGTCTCTGGCGGGGTCGCGGAATCCCACGCTCGATTCACGATCGCCAGCGAGAGCCCGGCGGACTTCGAGATCAGCGCTCCGGGTCCTTGAGTTTCGAGTCCCACCCCAGAAGCTCGCGGCCGATCCCGAGGCTCAGGGCAGCCGCTTCGGGCGAGACCGCCACGACTCGCGGAAAGCCATCGACGCGCGCATAGAAGCCCGGGGTGAGTGGCAAGGCCTTCCCGATCTCCAGACGCGGCGGATGCGTCGGGGCCGAACGCCCTTCTTCGACCTTGATCACCGCCGACGCGACTGCCACCGGCGCGTCGA
>CAZPJJ010000276.1:0-5848 GCA_964586535.1 uncultured Acidobacteriota bacterium
GACGGCACCCGCCATCTCGAGAACTCCACCAGCGACGCCGACGAGACCAGCCTCGGGCTCGCCGCGCGCTGGCAGTGGGTCGAGCGCGACGGCAAGACACGGCGCGAGTCGCTCGCCGTCACCCTGCGCGCGACGCAGGACGACGGCACCTACCTGCGGCGCGGCACCGAGGACGAGATCGTCATCGAAGAAGGCGGCACGCCCTTCGGCCTCGCCGATCGCTTCGACAAGCGCATCTACGCCCTCGAGGGCGACTGGCGCCTGCGCCGC
Source organism: uncultured Acidobacteriota bacterium (assembly GCA_964586535.1). GTDB lineage: Bacteria > Acidobacteriota > Polarisedimenticolia > J045 > J045 > CAZPJJ01. Next base: position 271 of record CAZPJJ010000276.1, read on the forward strand.
GGCGCCTCGCGCGTCGCGCTCTCGCTCGATCTCCAAAAGCAGGACTACCTCGAGGACTACGAGTCGCTCGCCGACATCGACAGCCTCGATCACGACCGCGCGCGCCTCGTCGCCGGCTACGACCTCGAGCTCGTGCCCGATCGCTTCGTCGCCGGAGTCGAGGGCCGCTACGGCGTGCGCTGGTACGACGAGCGCCGCGTGCGCTTCGCCGACGGCACGCGCTTCCTCGGCGACACCGAGGAACTGCGCGAGAGCGAGGCGCGCGCATCCCTGCGCTACACACCCGAGCCGCGCGGCGGCGCCATCGACCGCCTCGCCTTCCAGCTCGAGTACCGCTTCGCGCGCCGCGTCGATCCCTTCGACGGCTACCTCGATCGCGACCGCGACACCTGGCGCCTCGAAGCCAACGCCCGCATCGCCAAGCGCGTCAGCCTCGAGCTCGACCTGCGCCGTGCCGACAGCACCTACGACAACCTCATCGGCGCCTCGCTCCCCGCGCCCGTGCTCCTCGCCATCGACGAGCGTGAGGCCGAGCTGACCCTTGCCTTCGAGACGCCGTGGATCGTCGGCGTCGAGCTGAGCGCCCGCTACACCGACTCGCGGAGCACCAATCCGCTCTGGTCCTACGACGAACTCGCCGCGCACGCCGTTCTCGTGTGGCGCTTCGAGCGCGTGCTCGGAGGAGGAGGAAGCATGGACGAGGAGTGAACGGTGAAGAGTGAACGGTGATGGTGCGGTTCGACGCGTGGGCTCTCCGCGAGCCAGCGGGCGCGAGGTCGAAGGAGGAAGCGTGGACGAGGAGTGACCGGTGATGCTGCGGTTCGATTAGCAACTCGCCGCGAGCCGGCGGGCTTGCGTATGGTCTCGAGGCGGATTCAGGTCTCGTGCGAGATCGTTGCTCACGACGAGCGCTGGTTCTTCTCCGCTTTCCCCACGCTCTTCGTCGCCCGCGACCGGGACCGCTTCGAGGCCATACGAAGCCCTCCGGCTTTCGTCGTTTCCCGGCAGGTCGGCAGCGAGTTCATGCGCGAGCGACGGTCTGCGACATGCTGATCTCTCGTCCGGGTGTTCCCGGGGAGAGGCGTCTCGCTGCGCGGCTTGGAGTCACACTGCCGCGCCGCGCTCGAATGCACGGCGCCCGCTCACCGCGACAGAGCTCGTGGACACGGGGGCGCACGGTGCTGAGCGAGTCGCGCGAGACGCTGCTCGGGTGATGCGGGGGGCAGCGTTGTGCGACCTGCGTCGTGGAGAGCGCGAGGGTGTGTCGAGCGTCGTGGAGAGCGCGAGGGTGTGTCGTGCGCGGCGCGAAGGGGAACGTTGGGGGGCGGATCGTGCCCCACTGAGGGGCTTGCCACGCGCATCTTTCAAAACAGGGGGTCCCGTGTACACGAGTGCCTCTGACTTGAAAGACCGTCGACACGGGGGGTGTCGATTTGAAAGATCCCCGAGCGCCATCGGCCGCGTCGGCTGCGCGGGTCTTTCATCCGAGAGGGTCTCGTGTACACGGGACCCCCTGAATTGAAAGATCCCGCGGCGCTCGATGGCGGCAGCCCGCTGCGATCTTGCAAATCGGGGGGTCCCGTGTGGCGCATCTTTCAAAACAGGGGGTCCCGTGTACACGAGTACCCCTGAATTGAAAGATCCGGCAGTGCAGGACCTCGACTTCGCCCTGCGGCCTTGCCAGTTCGAACGTCCCGTGCGACGCATCGTGCGCATCGAGAGCTCACGAGGCGCATCGCTCAAAACTGGGGGGCCCGTGTACACGAGTGCCTCTGACTTGAAAGACCGTCGACACGGGGGGTGTCGATTTGAAAGATCCCCGAGCGCCATCGGCCGCGTCGGCTGCGCGGGTCTTTCATCCGAGAGGGTCTCGTGTACACGGGACCCCCTGAATTGAAAGATCCCGCGGCGCTCGATGTCGGCAGCCCGCTGCGATCTTGCAAATCGGGGGGGCCCGTGTGGCGCAACTTTCAAAACAGAGGGTCCCGTGTACACGAGTACCCCTGAATTGAAAGATCCGGCAGCGCGGGACCTCGACTTCACGCTGCGACCTTGCCAGACCAGCTTAGTGGCTCGGGCTTGCTTTGGAAATGGACCAGTTCTCGGGGGGCAGGTCGGAAGGAATGATTGCGGCAACGGTTCCTATGGAAGTTCCAGCGAGGCACCGGACGCTTGCGATTCCGAGTGAGCCGCAACGACGCTCCTTCTCCGGTCATCCCCTCGGCGGCCGCTTGACGATGACGACGGTCTGATCGTCCTGGCGCGGGCCGCGCGCATGGGCGTCGACGGCGGCGAAGATGCGCTCGACGATCTCGGCGGCGGGGCGATCGCGTTCGGTGCGCACGATGGTCTCGATGCGCTCGACGCCGAAGGGTTCGCCGGCGCGCGAGTGGGCCTCGGTGATGCCGTCGGTGTAGAGCGCGAGCACGGAGCCGGGAGGGAAGCGCTCGAATCCGCGCTGGTACTCGGCGTTGGGCACGGGGCCGAGCACGGGCCCGCCGAGCGAGAGCCGCCGCAAGCGCGTGCCGCGCCAGAGCAGTCCGGGCGGGTGGCCGGCGTTGCAGTAGACGATGTTGCCGGTGGGCTCGAATTCGACGTAGAGCAGCGAGATGAAGCGGCTGGCGAGCGCGGAGCGCGCGACGACGCGGTTGACTTTCTCGATGCCGCGCGTGAGCCGGTAGCTGAGATCGAGCGCGACGCGCAGGCCGGTGATGACGTCGCGCGCCATGAGCGCGGCGGGCAGGCCGTGGCCGGTGGAGTCGCCGATGGCGACGCCGAGGACGTGCTCGCCTTGACGGATGAAGTCGTAGAGATCGCCGCCGACGCGCTCGGCAGGCAGCGAGCGCGCGGCGATGTCGAAGTCGTGGAAGCTGGGCGGGCGGTCGGGCAGGAGGCTCATCTGGATGCGGCGCGTCTCTTCGATGTCCCGCAGCATGTGGCTCTGCTCGAGGCGCAGGTCGATGACGTGGCGGATGGTCGCGAGCAGGTAGAGCGCGCGCTCGGGATCCATCGCGCCGGAGAGCGTGAAGGCGATGATGTGCGTGCGCGCCTCGCCGACGGCGATCGCGGCGAAGCGCTCGACGCCGACCTGCGCCTCGAGGTTGGTGTCGAAGCCGGGGTCGTCCTTCTCCATGAGCAGGAAGCCCTCGCCTTCGAGGAGGCGCTTGATCGGCTCGTAGTGCGCGGGGACGGCGAAGCCGGGCTCGATCGCCTGCGGCCCCGCGGACGCGATGAGCACGACCGCCTGGCGCACTTCGTCGAGCCGGTAGAGCCGGCAGCCCGTGATGCCGAGGTCGGGACCGGGGCCATCGACGATCGCGTTGACGATGCCCGAGAGGCGCTCGTGGACGGTCGCGCTCTCCTCGATGCTCGCCAGCGCCTGCTCGAGGCGCCGGTAGGTGCGCACGTAGTCGATCATCGGGTCCTCGATCGTGGCCTCGGCCGGGGCGGGCCTGGGTCGCGGCGCACATCGTCAATAATGACGGTCGCAATGTCAGCCACGAAGGATACCGAATCGCCCGCCCCGCGCTCGCGGCACCCCGGTCTGCGGGCGCTGCAGGCGAACGGCGCCGGCACGTGGAAGCTCGCGGAACAGGACGCCCTGTCGATGCTGCCGCTCTTGCGGGGCGGCGAGACGCTCTGGTGGCGCGCGGAGCGTCCCGAAGCGCTGCGGCCCGGGGCGCTGGTCTTCTACGGGCTGCTGCGCACGCAGCCCGGCCCCGCGCCGGCGGGCAGCGAGCTCGGCCAGCGGCTGCTCTCGGAGCGGCTGACGCTCGTGGTGCACCGGCTGGTGCGCGTCGGCGCCGGCGAGGGCGGCGTGCCCGCGCTGACCACGAAGGGCGACGCGCGCGGGGCGCTGGATGTCGAGCGGATCCTCGCGAGCGAGCTCGTCGGCGCGATCGTCGCCTTCGAGCGCGACGGCGCGCGGCATCGGCTCGACACGCCCGCGGCGTGGCGCTACGCCCGCGCGGCGCTCGCGATCTCGCGGTCGGGCGCTGCGCTCTACCGGGCGGGGGCGCTTTTCGACGCGGTGCTGCGGCGCTTGCTCCTGGGCCGGGCGCAGCCGCTCGTCGGCCGTCCGCTGGCGTTCGCGGTGCAGCGGGGAGGGCAGGGGATCCTGCACGCGCTCTTCTTCGCGCGCTGCCATCCGCGGGATCTTGGATCGGCGCCTTGACCGTGGGGGTTCGCAGCGAGTAGAACGCAGATTCGCCCGCGCATTCCGCGCGGCGGGACGAGGGTGGCATGAGCGATCAGGACCTGCTGAAGAAACGCGATTACAAGCCTTATGTCCCCGAGGAGACGAACCTCCCCGAGCTGACGCTCAAGGCGCTCCTCCTGGGCGTGGCGCTCGCGGCGATCCTCGGCGCGGCCAACGCCTACGTGGGCATGAAGGCGGGACTGACCGTCGCGGCGACCTTCCCCGCGGCGGTGATCGCGCTCGCCGCGATGCGCGTGCTGAAGGGCTCGATCCTCGAAGAGAACATCATCCGCACGACGGCCTCGGTGGGTGAGGCGCTCGTCGCGGGCGCGATCTTCACCGTGCCCGCGTTCGTGCTGGTGGGCTACTGGACGGACTTGCTGACGCCGCGCAACTACCTCGAGGGGTCGGCGCTCCTGCTGGTGGGCGGCGTGCTGGGCGTGCTCTTCGTCATCGTGCTCAGGCGCGCGCTCGTCTCCGAGTCGAGCCTGCCCTTCCCCGAGTCGGTCGCCGCCGCGTCGATCCACATGGCGGGGCAGAAGGGCGCGACGGGCGCGGGGCTCGTCTTCGGCTCGATGGGCGTCTCGATGCTCCTCGAGGTGCTCAAGAACTCGAGCGGCATCCCGCTCATCCGCGAGCGCATCGGCGGGTTCATCGAGTTCGGGCGCAGCCTGGTGCCGCTGGGCGGCTCGAAGACGGCGTTCGGGGGCGGCATGGCGTGGTCGACGCCCGCGGCGTCGCCGATGCTGATGGGCGTGGGCTACGTCATCGGCCCGCGCCTCGCGTCGATCAATTTCTCGGGCGGCCTGCTGGCGTGGGGCTTCCTCGTTCCGCTGATCCTCTTCGCCAACGGCCCCGAAGGCGCGCTCGCGCAAGTCGCCGCGGGGGGCTCGTGGATCGGCGCCGCCAACGCGGCGTGGTTCAACATCGTGCGGCCGATCGCCGTGGGCGCGATGCTCGTCGGCGCGTTCTTCACGCTCTACAACATGCGCACGCAGATCTTCTCGGGCATCGGCAAGGCCATCGCCGACCTCGGCGCGCTCAAGGCGGGCAAGGGCAAACCGGCGCGCCACGAGCACGATCTGCCGGTGACCGTGATCGGCACGCTCATCGCGCTCATGGTCATTCCGACGTTCCTCATCTATTGGCACTTCACGGCGGACATTCTCGCGGCGGCGGTCGCGGCGGTCGTGATGGTCGCGGCGGGGTTCCTCTTCGTCGCGGTCGCGGGCTATCTCGTCGGCCTGATCGGCTCGTCGTCGAATCCGATCTCGGGCCTGACGCTCTCGACGCTGATCATCGCCGCCGGGCTGATGGTGCTTCTCGGCCAAACCGGCCCCGGCGGCGTCGCGGCGGTGCTCGGCGTCGCGGCGGTGGTCT
>CAZPJJ010000277.1:0-5822 GCA_964586535.1 uncultured Acidobacteriota bacterium
GGTTCGAGGGCGATGGCGGTCTTGAATTCCTCGTCGGCGACCGGCACGTACGGAATGCCGGCGTCCTCGAGACGCTTGAGGTTCGCCTTGCGGATCTTCACGCCCTTGCGGAGCAGCGCTTTGCCGTCCTCACCCTTGATCTCTTCCTCGGCCGTTCGCATGAGCAGGCCCGGGCCGACGGCCCAGAGCAAGCGATTCGGCTCGACCAGGACTTCGGTCGGTGTGTAGAACTCGCGGAGGATCTCCTCGTCCGAGGAGAGGCCGAGCGCACGCAGAAAGACCGTGCCGAGGAACTTCCGCTTGCGGTCGATTCGGATGTAGAGCAGCTGTTTCTGGTCGTACTCGAACTCCACCCACGCGCCGCGGTAGGGGATGATCTTCGCCATGTACGTCAGGCGGTCGGGTGTCGCCTGGAAGAACACGCCAGGCGAGCGATGGAGCTGCGAAACGATCACGCGCTCGGTTCCGTTGATCACGAACGTTCCGTTGTCCGTGAGCATCGGAATCTCGCCGAAGTAGACTTCCTGCTCTTTGATGTCACGAATGCTGCGCGCGTTGGTCTCCGGGTCCTTGTCGTAGACGACGAGATGCACCGTGACTTTGAGCGGGACGTTGAAGCTCATCCCACGCGCTTGGCACTCTTCCATCGAGTACTTGAACTTGAGGCCGACCGGCTCGCCGCACTCGTCGCAGATCGGCGAGTGATTGGGATTGCCCTCGCCGCAGTGCGGGCACGCCACTTCGGGCTGCTTCGCATCGCGAACGATGAACGGCTGTCCGCACGCGCGGCACGCGATGCGCAGGCGCTCCATGCCCTGGAGCGTGTCGCATTTGCAAGCCCACGTGCCGATCGAGTAATTGATGAACTCGAGGCTGCACGTACCGCGAAAGTCCTCGATCGGGAAGATCGACTTGAAGACCGCCTGCAGGCCGATCGACTCGCGGTCTTCGGGCGCGGTGTACATCTGCAGGAAGCGCTCGTAGGAGCGCTTCTGCACCTCGATCAAGTTCGGCACCGAGATGCTGGTCTTGATCTTCGAGAAGTCGTGCCGGGTACGGGACGTCTGCTCAGCGGTGGCCATCAGGGTTCAACCTCTTCCTGCGAGACGGAGGGGATACCAGGAAAAGACGAGTGGGCCCGCGCCTCGTCGCGACACGCCGACCGCAGGGGTCCGCGGAATTCGCGGACCTCGCAAGCGGCCGAGCCGCAACGCTGCACGGACCACACCAGGTCGGCCACGGATGCGGCGCTACTTGATCTCGACTTTCGCACCCACCTCGTCGAACTTCTTCTTGATCGATTCGGCCTCGTCCTTCGGGACGGCCTCTTTGATGGGCTTCGGGGCCGCTTCGACCAGGTCCTTGGCTTCCTTGAGGCCCAAGCTCGTGACCTCACGGACGACCTTGATCACCTTGATCTTGTCCGCGCCGACTTCCGCGAGGATCACGTCGAATTCGGTCTTCTCTTCGACCGGAGCCGCCGCGGCGCCCGGAGCCGCGACCGCCGCGACCGCGACCGGCGCGGCGGCGGACACGCCCCACTTGTCTTCGAGCATCTTGACCAACTCGGCAGCCTGCATGATCGTGAGGTCGCTGAGCTGATCGACAATCTGGTTGAGATCGGCCATTGGTTCGTTTCTCCCTCGCGGCTCGGCCTGTTCGCTCTTCTGCGTCGATCGCACCGATCCGGAATCTGAAGTGTTCAGGAGGAGCCGGACGCAACGCCCGGCCTCCTCGCTTATTTCACTCGGCAGCCTGCTCCGATCGCTTCTGGATCACGGTGGCAAGCTGGACTGCGGGCGTGTTGATGAGTCGCGCCAACGTGATGGCCGGGGTCTGGATGAGCCCCAGCAGCATCGCGCGCGCGCCATCGAGGGTCGGAAGTTCCGCGACGGCCTTGACGCCCGAAGCATCGACGGTGTCCCGGCCGCCGATCAAGCCGCCCTTGATCTGCAGCATCGGCAGCTCTTTCGAGAGCTCGGTGAGCGCCTTGGCCATCGCGACGGGTTCGGTCTCGTGATAGACGATCGCCGACGGTCCGCGGAAGAGCCCGTCGATGGCCGAACTCGGACCACCGGCGCCCGCACGCTTCATGAGGCGGTTCTTGACCACCCGCACTTTGGCGCCGCGCTTGCGCAGCTCCGCGCGGAGGCGGTTCACGTCGTTGGACGCGATCCCCGCGAGACTGACGACGAAGACGCTCTCGGCGCGCCCGATGACGTCGCGGAGTTCTTCGACGAGTTGTTCCTTCTCGGATCTGGTTCTGACCATGACCTTACCCTCGCCTTTCTTGCCGACCGACCCTACGCACGCTCGGCCGCGCTGAGGCGGTCGACGTCGGCGAGATCGACTTGGACGCTCGGGCTCATCGTCATCGTGACGTAGACCGAGCGGATGTAGCGTCCCTTGGCGGCAGCGGGCTTCGCGCGCTGGATCGCCGTCACGAACGCCTTGAAATTGTCCGAGAGCATCTCGGGAGTGAAGGACCGCTTGCCCAGCACTCCGTGGATGATCGCTGTCTTGTTGACGCGGAACTCGACCTGGCCGGCCTTGATCGAGTTCACCGCCTCGGCGATGTTCGGCGTCACCGTGCCGGTCTTGGGATTCGGCATCAGGCCGCGAGGGCCGAGTACCTTACCGAGGCGGCCGATGTGCCGCATCATGTCGGGTGTCGCCACGACCGCGTCGAAATCGAGAAATCCCGCGGAGATCTTCTCGACGGCCTCTTCGCCGGACATGACGACGTCGGCTCCGGCGTCCTTGGCCGCCTGGAGCTGCTCGCCGCCGGCGATCGCCAGCACGCGAACCTTCTTGCCCGTGCCGTGAGGCAACGTGACGGTCCCGCGGACCATCTGATCCGCGTGCCGTGGATCGACACCCAGTTGCATCGCGATCTCGACGGTTTCATCGAATTTCGCGAAGCCCAGCTCCTTGAGCTGAGAGAGCGCCGCATCGATCGACTGAGGACTCGCCTGAGCCTTCTCGGCGACCGCTTTGTAGTTCTTTCCGCGCCGCGCCATCGTCGTCGCACTCCTTGGTCCGCCCCGAGAGGCTAACCCTCGATCTCGATACCCATGCTTCGAGCCGAACCCGCGATCGTCTTGACGGCCGCTTCGAGATCGGCTGCCGTCAGGTCGGGCATCTTCAGTTTCGCGATTTCCTCGACCTGCGCCCGGGTGACCTTGCCGACCTTCGTACGGTTCGGCACGCCCGAACCCTTCTCGATCTTCGCCGCCTTGATGAGCAGGATCGAGGCGGGCGGGGTCTTCGTGACGAACGTGAAGGAGCGATCGGAGTAGATCGTGATCACCGCCGGAATGATGAGCCCTTCCTGGCTCGCCGTCCGCGCGTTGAACGCCTTGACGAACTCCATGATGTTCACGCCGTGCTGTCCGAGCGCCGGCCCGACCGGCGGTGAAGGCGTCGCCTTGCCCGCGGGGCACTGGAGTTTGACGATCGCCGTTACCTTCTTCGCCATCGCTTCCTCACGCTCTCTCGCGGGGCCGGAGCCCGCGCGAGCTCATCTCTTTGCCGGGGCCACGTTCACTCGGGCCGCTTCACCTGGTGGAACTCGAGTTCCACGGGGGCCGCACGCCCGAAGATCGTCACCATGACTTTCAGCGTCGCCTTGTCTTCGTTCACTTCCTCGACCACGCCCGAGAAGTTGCTGAACGCCCCGTCCGTGATCCGCACCGTCTCACCGACCCGATAGACGACCTTCGGCTTCGGCTTCTCGGGAGCCGTCGTCGCCTGATGCAAGATCCGATCGACCTCATCCTTTGGCATCGGCAACGGCCGCTGGCCGCCACCGAGGAACCCCGTCACCTTGGGGGTGCTTCGCACGACGTGCCACGCTTCGTCGGACATTTCCATGTTGACGAGAACGTAGCCCGGAAAGACCTTCTTCTTGGTCGTGATCCGTTTTCCGTCGCGAACCTCCACCACCTCTTCGATGGGGACCATGATGTCGCCGATCTTGTCTCCCATTCCGTAAGCATCGGCGCGCTGCCGCAGCGATGCCTTCACCTTGTTCTCGAAGCCGGAGTACGTGTGGATGATGTACCACTTCTTCCGGTCTTCTTCGGCCGGCGGCGAGGAGAGAGCGTTCTCGCCTTCCGGACCGCCGTGGTCTCCCTGCTCGGCGATCGTCTCCCCGGAACCTTCGGCCGGCTTCACCCGATCGTCTCGTTCGTCTTGGGCGTCCTGCCGCTCATCCTGCATCGCCGCTCTCCAGGTCGTGCCGCTCACGAGGCCAAGTTGACGACGAACTGATGCGCCGTGGCCAAAAGGAGGTCCACGACGTAGAGGTAGCCCGCCACGATGAAGACCGTCACGATGACCACGATCGTCGTGCCCTGCACTTCCGGCTTGCTAGGCCAGGAGGTGCGCTTGAGCTCGCCCCAGACGTCGTCGAGGAACGTGCGGAGCTTCGTGATGCCTTCCATCGCTGCCTCCTCTGCCGCCGATGCCGCCCGATCGCGTGCATGGCGGAACGTCTCGCGCCGAACTTGGCAGGGCAGGAGGGACTCGAACCCCCAACCTACGGTTTTGGAGACCGTTGCTCTGCCAATTGAGCTACTGCCCTGTATCTCCGCTCGAGGCCCCCGCGCGAGCGCGGTGCCTCGAGCCGTCACTCACGCAATGACTTCGACCACGGTACCGGCGCCGACGGTGCGGCCGCCTTCGCGAATCGCGAAGCGCAGACCCTTGTCCATCGCGATCGCCTGGATCAGTTCCACCTCGACCTCGAGACGGTCACCGGGCATCACCATCTCGCGATCCGCAGGCAGAGTCACCACGCCCGTCACGTCCGTCGTCCGGAAGTAAAACTGCGGCCGGTAGCCCTTGAAGAACGGAGTGTGACGGCCACCCTCCTCCTTCGTCAGGATGTAAACCTCGCCCTTGAACTTCGTGTGCGGCGTGATCGAACCCGGCTTCGCAGCCACCTGACCGCGCTCCACGTCCTTGCGGTCGATGCCGCGCAGCAGAAGTCCCACGTTGTCGCCGGCGTGACCCTCGTCCAGGATCTTCCGGAACATCTCCACGCCCGTCACCGTCTTCTTCACCGTCGGACGAATTCCGACGATCTCCACTTCCTCGCCCGTCTTCACGATCCCAGCCTCGATGCGGCCCGTCACCACCGTCCCGCGGCCCGTGATCGTGAACACGTCTTCGATCGGCATCAAGAACGGCTTGTCCAACGGACGCGCGGGCTCCGGTATGTACGAATCCACCGCGTCCATCAGACCCACGATCTTCTCGCGGTACGCCTTGTCGCCTTCCATCGCCTTCAAGGCCGACACCGGACACACCGGAATCTCGTCGCCGGGGAACTGGTAGCTCGAGAGCAACTCCCGAATCTCCAACTCCACCAACTCCAACAACTCCGGATCATCCACCATGTCCACCTTGTTCAGCGCCACCACGATCGCCGGCACACCTACCTGTCGAGCCAGCAGAATGTGCTCGCGCGTCTGAGGCATCGGACCGTCTGCCGCCGAAACCACCAAAATCGCGCCGTCCATCTGGGCCGCACCCGTGATCATGTTCTTCACGTAGTCGGCGTGACCAGGACAGTCCACGTGCGCGTAGTGGCGATTCGACGTCTCGTACTCCACGTGCGCCGTCGCGATCGTGATCCCTCGTGCCTTCTCCTCCGGAGCGTTGTCGATCGAATCGAACGAACGCACCTGGATCTTCGGATTCAACTCCGCCAGCGTCATCGTGATCGCCGCCGTCAAAGTCGTCTTTCCGTGATCCACGTGGCCAATCGTTCCCACGTTCACGTGCGGCTTCGTCCGCTCGAACTTCTCCTTGGCCAT
>CAZPJJ010000278.1:0-5817 GCA_964586535.1 uncultured Acidobacteriota bacterium
AACGCGCTCCTCGCCTTCGAGCCGCTGGGCGGACGCGTACCGCCGGTGCGCTGGTTCATCCACACGGCCGACGGCCACGCCGAGGCCGCCGCCCTCGACACCCAGGAAATCCACGCCGCAGTGCTTCCCGCCGGCGATGTCGCGCAGGGTGAGGAGAACGGACGATGAGCGACAAGCCGCGCTTCGCGGTCGTGGGCGGCGGACTCGCCGGCCTGATGACCGTCGTGAAAATCGCCGAGTTGGGCTACCCCGTCGATGTCTTCTCGGTCGTGCCGGTGAAGCGTTCGCACTCGGTGTGCGCCCAGGGCGGCATCAACGCCGCCGTCAACATCAAAGGCGAGAACGACTCGCCCGAAATCCATTTCTACGACACGGTGAAGGGCGGCGACTTCCTCGCCAATCAGCCGCTCTGCAAGGGCATGGCCTACGCCGCCCCCGACATCATCTACCTGCTCGACCGCATGGGCGTGCCCTTCTCGCGCACGGCCGAGGGCAACCTCGACTTCCGCCGCTTCGGCGGCACGCTCTACAACCGCACGGCCTTCGCCGGCGCCTCCACCGGCCAGCAGCTCCTCTACGCGCTGGACGAGCAGGTGCGCCGCTACGAAGCCGAGGGCCTCGTGCGCAAGTTCGAGTGGTTCGAGTTCCTCTCGCCCGTCCTCGCGGGACCGGGCGGCCCCTGCATCGGGCTCGTCGCGCTCGACCTGCGAAGCGGCAAGATCGACACCTACCGCGCCGACGCGGTGGTGATGGCGACGGGCGGCCCCGGCCTCGTCTACGGCCGCAGTACCAACTCGATGATCAACACCGGCTCGGCGGCCACGGCCTGCTACATGGCGGGCGTGAAATACGCGAACGGCGAGTTCATCCAGATCCACCCCACGGCCATCCCCGGCGAAGACAAGCTGCGCCTGATGAGCGAATCGGCGCGCGGCGAGGGCGGGCGCGTGTGGGTACCGCGCACGAAGGGCGACAAGCGCGACCCGCGCGAGATTCCCGAAGCAGAGCGCTGGTACTTCCTCGAAGAGAAGTACCCGCGCTTCGGCAATCTCGTGCCGCGCGACATCGGCTCGCGCGAGATCCACGACGTTTGCTTCAATAAGGGCATGGGCGTCGGCGGCAAGATGATGGTCTACCTCGACCTCACCCATAAGCCCAAGGAATTCCTCGATCGCCGCCTCGGCGCGATCCTCGAGATCTACGAGAAGTTCGCGGGCGAAGATCCGCGCACCGTCCCGATGAAGATCTTCCCCGCCGTGCACTACTCGATGGGCGGGCTCTGGGTCGACTACGAAGCCACCGCGGACGGCCTGATCAATCTCACCTCGCCCAAGAACCACATGACCAACATCGAAGGCCTCTACGCGGCCGGCGAGGTCGAATACCAGTACCACGGCGCGAACCGCCTCGGCGCCAACGCGCTGCTCTCGTGCATCTACTCCGGGACTCTCGCCGGCCCCTCGGCGTGCTACTACGCGCAAGGCAAGAAGACCCTCGCCAGCGAGCACGAATCCGGCCCCTACGACCGCGAGAAGCACCGCTGGGAGGAGCGCTTCGCCTCGATCCGCAAGATGAACGGCAAGGAGAACGCCCGCGAGCTGCATCACGAGCTCGGCGAGATGATGATCGAGTGCTGCACGATCGTGCGCGACAACGCCACGCTGCGGAAGACCGACGTGCGCCTGCAGGAGTTGATGCAGCGCTGGAAGAACATCGGCGTCAACGACACGGACACCTGGTCCAACCAGGAAGTGCCTTTCGTCAATCAGCTCTGGAACATGCTCGAGCTCGCGCGCGTCATCGTGCAGGGCGCCCTCGCCCGCGACGAGTCGCGCGGCGCGCACTACAAGCCCGAGTTCCCCGACCGTGACGACGAAAACTGGATGAAGACGACGATCGCCAATTGGACGCCCGACGGGCCGAAGCTCTCCTACGAACCCATCGACTCCTCGCTGCTCAAACCCGTCGCGCGAAAGTACGACTGAGACGGAGGTCCAAAGACATGTCGCGTGAACTCACGCTGCGTATCAAGCGCCAGAACTCGCCCACGAGCGAGAGCTACTGGCAGGAATTCCGTGTCGAATACAAGAAGGGCATGAACATCATCTCGTGCCTGCAGGCCATCGCGCGCAAGCCCGTCGATGCGCAGGGCAAGAAGACCACGCCCGTGGTCTGGGATTGCTCCTGCCTCGAAGAGGTCTGCGGAGCCTGCTCGATGCTCGTCAACGGCAAGCCGATGCAGAGTTGCTCGACCCTCGTCGACAACCTGCCCGACGGCCCGATCACCCTCGAGCCGCTCTCGAAGTACCCGATCGTTCGCGACCTCGCGGTCGACCGGCAGCCGATGTTCGAGGCGCTCAAGCAGGTCAAGGCGTGGATCCCGATCGACGGCACCTACGCCATGGGCCCCGGCCCCCGCCGCGGCACCGACGAGGCCGCCGAGGCCTACGTCTTCAGCCGCTGCATGACCTGCGGCTGCTGCATGGAAGCCTGCCCCAACTACGACGGCCACAACCCGAAGCAGTTCATCGGGCCCGCGCCGCTCGGACAGGCGTACTATTTCGGCCTCAATCCCACCGGAAAGCTCAACCACTCGGAGCGACTCGACGCGCTCATGACCACGAACGGCATCGTCGCCTGCGGAAACGCCCAGAACTGCGTGGAGGTCTGCCCCAAGGAGATCCCGCTCACCGAAGCGATTTCGCAGCTCAATCGCCAGGTCAATCGCAAGTGGTGGTCGGAGCTTTTCGGCAAGTGACCATCGGAACGAGCAACGCGTGACCCCTGAACCGACTCCCCCCTACCTGACCAGCCTCCTCGCCGAGCCCGCGGCCGCTCTCGCCGCCGGCTCGGCGAGTTTCGTTTCCGCCGCCCCCCACGATCCGCTCGCGGGCACCCTCCGGGAAGTCGCGGTGAACTTCCCGGCGGAACTGCTCGATCCGGACGCGGTGCGCGTCATCGACAAGCTCACGAGCGCGGGCCACGAGGCCTATCTCGTCGGCGGCTGCGTCCGCGATCTGCTCTTCGGCCTCAAGCCGAAGGACTTCGACATCGCGACCTCGGCACTGCCCAACGACGTGCGCCGCTGCTTCCGCAACTGCCGCATCATCGGCCGGCGCTTCCGATTGGCCCACGTCTTCTTCCGCGACAAGATCCTCGAAGTCGCCACGTTCCGCGCCAACATGCCCCCGCAGGCCGCGGACATCACGGAAGGCCCCGCGAGCGAGCCCCCCGAAGGCGACTCGAAAGAGCTGCTCATCCGCGACGACAACGTCTTCGGCTCGCGCGAAGAGGACGTGCTGCGCCGCGACTTCACGGTCAACGCGCTGCTCTACGACACGGCTCGCGGCGTCATTCTCGATTACACGGGTGGCGTCGACGACGCCCGCGAGCGCGTGATCCGCACGATCGGCGATCCCGACATCCGCTGCCAAGAGGACCCGATCCGCATGCTGCGCGCGATCCGGCTCGCCGCGAGGCTGGGCTGCCGCATCGACCGCGACACCTGGGCGGCGATCATCCGGCACCGCGGACGCATCAAGGACGCGGCTCGGCCGCGCGTGCTCGAAGACCTGCAGCGCATGTTCCGCGGCGGCGCCATGGCTCCGGCTTTCGACCTGATGGTCGAGAGCGGCGTCCTCGAGGTCGTCCTTCCCGAGCTTCACGAGCACCTGCGCGACGAAGCGCGGCGCGGCGACTTCGAAGAGGTCGAGGCGATGCGCGCCGTGCTGCGCGCGGCCGACCGGGCGGCCCACGCGGGTCGCGAACTCACCCTCGCGCAGAAGCTCTCCGTCCTCCTCGCCCCGACCGTCCTCACGCCCGACCGCGATGCCCCCGCTTCCGGACGCCCCACGACTTCCGCCGAGCGCGCCAGCGAGCGCATGCGGCCGATCGCGCTTCGGCTGGCCCTCTCGCGCAAGGACGGCGAGCGGTTGCGGCAGGTGCTCCTTGCGCTTCCGCGGCTGGTTCCGCGCGGATCCTCGCGCCGCCGGGGCGCCGCCGCGCTGGCCGGGCGCTCGTATTTCGCCGAGGCGCTCGACGTCTTCGAGCTCTTCTCGAACGCCACCGGGGATTTCCGGGACGAGGTTCAGAACTGGCGTTCCCGCGCCTCGCAGGGCGCGCCCCGAGACGCGGCCCCCACCGCCAGCGTCCCCGAGCGCACCGTGCCGTCCGGCAGCCGCCGCCGCCGCCGCCGGCCCCGGCGTTCGCCGCGCGAGGCGAACTGAACGTTTTCGTTCGCTTTTTGTCCTAGACAAAACATTGACAAGCGCGATTCCGGGGCGTAGTCTCCGCTCCTGCCGCCGCCTTCTCGCAGCAGGTTCGGAGGTTGCGATGACGCTTCTCCCTGGATTCGCCTCTCTCGTAACGCCGTATCCCGCGTGGACCGTCCGGCTCTCCAACCGGTCCGCCGCGGAGGCGCGCATCGAAGGCTTCCGGCGCCGCAAGCGCCGCCTGGAGCGCGTCGGGGACGCCCTGCGTCTGGCCGGACTGCAACTCCGCATGGGACTCGTCGAAGTGCCGGTCGAGGCTTCGGCCGCGGGCGCCTCTCTCGTCGCGCGCCTGCACGCGACGGCGCAAGCCCCCGCCGAGCGATGCGGAGTGGAGTCGATCCGGGTCGTTCGCATCGATATCGAGACGGTTCCTTCGCTGCAAGAAGATCGCTGACCGACCGCTGGCGCCGACGAGGAAAACCGATGGCCGCATCGAAGAACGCCGAAGTCATCATCGTGGGCGCCGGCCTCGCCGGTCTCTCGTGCGCGCTGACTCTCGTCGAAGCCGGTATCGAGCCGCTCGTCGTCGATGCAGCCGAAGCGCCAGGCGGCCGCGTGCGCACCGACATCGTCGACGGCTTCCTGCTCGACCGCGGCTTCCAGGTGCTGCTCACGGCCTATCCCGAGGCACGCCGCTTCTTCGACTACGAGCGCCTCGGCCTTCGCTCCTTCCGCAGCGGCGCGCTCGTGCGCTGGAACGGGCGCTTCCACCGCGTCGCCGACCCCTGGCGGCATCCGCTCTCGACGATCCGCTCGGCTCTCGCGCCGATCGGCACCGTTGCCGACAAGATGCGCGTCGCGCGCCTCCGCCAGCGCCTCACGCGCACTCCCATCTCGGTGCTCGCGCTGCAGCCCGCGAAACCGGCGCTCGAGATGCTCCGCGACGAAGGCTTCTCGGATGCGATGATCGAGCGCTTCTTCCGCCCCTTCTTCGGCGGCACTTTCCTCGAACGCGAGCTTCAGACCTCGAGTCGTTCGCTCGCTTTCCAATTCAAGATGTTCTCCGAGGGCTTGGCCGCATTGCCCGCGACGGGGATGGAAGCGCTGCCACGCCAGCTCGCCGAGCGCCTCGGCGCGTCGCGCTTGCGGCTCGGCGAGCGCGTCGGAACCGCGTTCGCGGGCGGCGTGACGCTCGCCGGCGGAACTCGCATCGCAGCGCGCACTGTCGTCGTTGCCACCGACGGCCAGGAAGCCGGGCGCCTGCTCGGCCTCGGCGCGAACGGCGCGCCGGGTTCGTGGCGCGGCACGACGTGCGTCGCGTACGACACACCCGACTCGCCGATCGCCGAGCCCATCCTCGTGCTCGACGGCGACGGCAAGGGCCCCGTCAACCATCTCGCGGTGCCGAGCCTCGTCCAGCCCAACTACGCCCCGCCCGGACGCGCGCTCGTCACGGCCTCGCTCATCGGGGTGCCCGCCCAGGACGATCTGCGCCTCGACGCTGCGGTGCGTGGGCAGCTTCGCTCGTGGTTCGGCGAGCGCGTCGATGCCTGGCGCCTTCTGCACGTGGACCGCGTTGCACGCGCCCTGCCCTGCCAGACGCCGG
>CAZPJJ010000279.1:0-5805 GCA_964586535.1 uncultured Acidobacteriota bacterium
TCTTACCCTCGCAGCGTCATCTCCGCCGCACCCGCCTCCGCGGCACCCGCCTCCGTGGCCCCTCCTCCGCGGCGCTCGACACGCCCGCGGCACCCGCCTCCGCCGCATCCGCCTCCGTCCCTGCGCCGCCCCGGCCGCACCGGCCGTCCCCCGACGCACCCGGCCTCACCGCGCTCGGCTCCCCGCCGCGCTCGACGACAACAACGGCCTCTCGCTAGCGCTTCACCCCGGGCTGCCACACGGGCGTGCCGTCCATGGGTTCGACGGGTGCGAGGCCAACCTCGTTGAGGATCGACGGCCCCATGTCGATGATCCGCGGCTCGGCCGTGTCGAGCTTGCGATTGACGAAGAGGATCCCCTGCAGGACGCTCGGCTCGAGCGAACAGTGGTCGCCGGACCAGACGCGGTCGTTGTTCTCGAAGACCTGTGTCGAGAGTCCGCCGAGGGTGTCCTGCCAGGAGACGCGGTAGTTGAGGATGTTCGCGGCCCGCAGGTCTGGGACCTTCCCGGGATCGTAGTGGGTGTAGATCTCGTCGCGGTGATAGACGCGGAAGATCGGCCGCTCGCCGGTCTCGGGGTCGATGAGGCCCTCGAGTCCTTCCTTGATCTGCTTGACGACGGCGTCGTATTCCTCGCCGGGCATGACTATACCCTGCGGCTCGCGGCCGACGACGTTGATGTAGATCGAGCCCAACCCCATGGCCCACGCCTTGGTACGCGACCAGTCGATGCCCGAGAAGACGTCGACGGCCTGCACGTCCTTGTCGAAGAGCTGTTCGAGCGTCTTCGACTGCGAGCGGCCCTTGAGCGAGAGCAGCCCCTGCTGCCACAGCCAGGTGTTGTAGTTGATCTGCCGGCGGAACGACGAGAAACCGTGGTCGGAGAGCACGATGAAGAGCGTGTCTTCGTCGAGCTTCTCCCAGACCTCGCCGACGATGGTGTCCATCTTCTGGTAGACGTCCCGCATCGCCTTCTCGAAACGGTGCGCGTTCTCGGGCTCGTAGAGCGGGTGGCCCTCGTCGATGTTGTACCAGAGCATGTGACCCGCGCGGTCGGTGAAATAGAAGATTTGCGTGTAGAGGTCGAAGTCTTCTTCGAGCATGCGGTGCAGCAGCTTGCGATAGCCTTCGACCGTGAATTCCATGTCCTCGAGGAAGAGATCGACGCCGCCGAGGCGGTTCGTGGGATAGGACCAGGTGTCGATCGCCCATCCTTGCGTCTTGAAGAGTCCGATGTCGTCCGCGAGTTTCTCGGCGAGATCGGGCGGCCAGGTGTAGGGCACGGGGCGGCTCGTCGGATGGAAGTTGATCGGCGACATGTAGATCTGCACTTCAGGATCGAGCTTGATCACCTTGAAGCGCACCATCCCGCGTAGCGGCTTGAGCCCGTCGACGAGGAAGTTGAGCGGGAAGTCGAGGACGACGAAGTCGGACCACTCGCCATCCGCGAGCGAGCCCGTGGTGCCGTCCTGCAGCGTCCAGTCGACGCGGTCGTCCTTGATGTCGAGCATCAGCTTGATGTTGATCTGCTGCGGCTGGCCGCTCTCCTCGAGCTGTTTGGCGAGCTGCTTGCGGCGCTCGCGGATCTCGGCGCGCGCGATGCCCTCTTCGCGCCACTGCGCTTCGGCGCGATCGAGCACGTAGACGTGGAAGGGGTAATTCGTCGGGCCGACGATGCGCGTCTCGACGAGGCCGCGCCGTGCGGGCAGTTTGGTGATCTCGAGGCTGAATTGGTTATCGGTCGACGTGTAAGCGGGGTCGGTCGTCCAGAGGCTCGGGGTGCCGACGCGGCCGCGCATGTCGGGGACGCCGAGGCCGGAGATCATCGCCGAGTGTTCGGGAAGCTCCTCCGCCGGGAAGGTCACGGGCACGCGCACGACGCCGACTTTCCAGCCGGCGTTGGCGAGTTGCGTCCAGAAGGGCGTCGTCTTCCGGTTGTTGGTCGCGTGCGGCACCTCGACGGGCAGCAGGCGGCCGATCGGCCCGGCGAGCCCGAAGGTGATGCCCGCGAGCGTGACGACGGCGAGCAGCGCGGCGACGACGAAACGCGCGCGCGCGAGCTTGGCCACGAGCAGCACGAGCAGCGCCGCGAGCACGCCGAGCACCGCCGCGGCGACGAGGCCAGTCTTCTCGCCGAGCGCGAACTGGATCTTCTCGCGCGTAGCGAGCGCGAAGTCGGGGGAGTAGCCGCCGTCCTCGCGCTGCAGGAAGTCGAAGATTTCCGTCTTGCCGGGCAGGTTGCCGGTCGAGAACGCGGCCCACGAGACGGGTGTCTGCGGCGGATTGGGCGGAAGGATCGGCGCGTAGCTGTAGCGCTCCTTCATACGCTGGAGGTTCGGCAGCAGGCCCTCGCTCATGTATTGGTCGACGAGGCGAGGATCGGCGCCGTCGAAGCCGATGATGACGATCTTCTTCGCGCGTTGAGGCTCGGCTTGCGCCACGGCCGGTGCGATGGCGACGGCGACGAGCGCCACGAGGACGGCGATGAACACCAGGAAACGAACGATGGGTGCGGAAGGACCGTTGAGCATCGGCGATTCACCTCTCGGAGCGCGCGCGTCGACGCGCACGAAGGCCGCACGCTAGCACGGAACGAGGGTGGGCGCCCCCGCGGGGAGAACCCGCGATCGACGCTAACCCTCTGTTAGCCCTGGGCTTGCGCTCGCCGGCGGCGCGAAGGTGCGGACGAGGCGCGCGCTGTTGAGCACCACGAGAAGCGCATCGACATTGTGGAGCCAGGCGCCGGTGAGCGGCCCGACGACGCCGAGGGCGGCGAGGGCGATCATGCCGAGTCCGAAGACGGCGACGATGCCGACGTTCTGCAGGATGACGCGCCGCGTGCAGTGGGCGACATCGACGAGCAGCGGCAGGCGCGAGAGATCGCCGTCGACGACGGCGACATCGGCGCCGCCGAGAGTGACGTCGTCGACGCGGGCGCCGACCGCGACGCCCACGTCCGCGCCGCCCAGCGCAAGCGCGTCATTGATGCCGTCGCCGATCATCATCACGCGCGCGCCCGCCTCTTGCTCGAGCCGCACCAGCGCGAGCTTCTCCTCGGGGAGGAGCTCGGCGTGGACGTCGTCGCAGCCCATTTCGCGGCCGATCGCCAGCGCGACGTCGCGCCGGTCGCCGGTGATCAGTACGTGCCGCACGATGCCGGCGCGGCGCAGCGCGTCGAGGCTCGCGCGCGCTTCGGGGCGCGCGGCGTCGGCGAGGACGACCTGGCCGAGGACGCGCACGTCCTTGGCGACCCACGCGGTCGTGCGGCCGTCCGCCGCGTCGGGCGGAACGGCGAGTCCGAGCGTAGTGAGCCACGTCGATCGCCCGAGCCGGAACGTCCCCTCGCTCGTCGCAGCGACGACGCCTTGGCCGGGAAGCTCGGTGAGTGACTCGGCGTGAGGGAAGGTGAGTCCGCGCCGCTCGGCCTCGTCGAGGACGGCGCGCGAGACGGGATGCATCGAGCCATAGCCGCAGATCGCGGCGGCGCGCAAGATCTCGACGTCGTCGATCGCGTCGACGATGCGCACGGCATCGAGTTGCAGCGCGCCGTGGGTGACGGTGCCCGTCTTGTCGAGCACGAGCGTGCGCACTTCGGGGACCGTCTCGAGAAAAGCCGCGCTCTTGATGAGCACGCCGCGCCGCGTGCATGCGCTGAGCGCGGCGACCATCGCCGCGGGGCCCGCGAGAAAGAGCGCCGAGGGACACGCGACGACGAGCACGGCGATGGCGCGCGCCAACTCGCCGCTGGCGAAGAGCACGACGCCCGCGATCGTCAAGATCACCGGCAGGTAGACCGACGCGACGCGCTCGACAAGTCGCAGGGCGGGCGTCTTGGAGGCTTCGACGTCGCGCAGGAGCGCAACGATGCGCCCGAGCGCCGAACCCTGGACGGCGCGCGTCGTCTCGATGCGGAGCAATCCGCCGAGGTTGATCGTGCCCGCGAAGACGTCGTCGCCGGGCGACACTTCGGCGAGGACGGATTCACCCGTCACCGACGACTGGTCGACGGACGAGTGTCCGGCGAGAACGCGGCCGTCGACGGGGATCACGTCGCCCGCGCGCACGAGCACCCTGTCACCCGGGAGCAGCGATGCAGGGTCGACGTCGTCCTCGCGCCCGTCGATCAGGCGCGTGGCGCGCCTCGCGTGGAGCTTGCGGATGCCCTCGATGGCCGCGCGAGCGCCGCGCGAGGAACGCTCCTCGAAGAGCCGGCCGGCCTCCATGAAGAGCGGCACGAGCGTTGCCGTGGTGAACTCCCCGGCCGCCATCGCGGCGAGCACGGCGAGCGCGACGAGTTGGGAACTGACGTCCGCGGTCGGCTTCGCGAGGAAGCCGCGCGCGCCGCGCACGAAGAAGGGCGCGCCGCAGACCGCGGCGGCGAGCGCCTTGAAGAGCGCGGAGAGCGCGTCCTGGCCGGGATAGAGCGTCTCGTGCGCGAATCCGAGTACGAGCAGCGCGCCGCCCGCGAGCAGCGGGACGAGCCGCCACGCGATCTCACGCCGCTCGTCCGGCGTGAGCGTGAGGCCCGCTGTCGGCTCTTCGGGCGCGGCGAGCGCGGGGCGGGGGGCGAGACCGGTCGTCATCGGCTAGCGTTTCGGGCGCACGGTGATGCGCATGTCGTTGTAGCGGGCGCCCGCCGGCGGCGGCACGAAGATGCGGTCCGGCGAGCGCGCGAGCGAGCGCTCCATGCCCTCGGCGTAGAGCCGGTCGCGCACGACGCGGGGGTTCTTGCGGTATTCGTCGACGAGCGAGCGGAAGCGGCTCGCATCGCCGCGCGCCCGCGCGAGTGCGCCGGCTGCGTACGAGTCCGCTTCGCGAAGCGCGGTTTCGCGCGCGGCGGCGGCGGCTGGAAGCTCGGTCTCGCGATATTCCATCGCGCGCTTGATTTCGGTCTGAGCCTCGATCGCGGCACTCTGCACGGCGCGAAACTCCGGCAGCACCTGGGCGGGCGGCGTCAGCGTTTCCAGTTCGATCGAGACGAGCGCGATGCCGCCCCGCGCACCGTCGAGCTTCTCCTGCGCGCGTCGTAACGTATCGGCGACGAGCTGCCGCCGGCCGTCCGAGAGCACGACATCGACGGACATGCCGCCCATCGTCTCGGCGAACGCGGCGAGCACGCCGCTCTCGATGAGGCGTTCGGGCACGGCGTGGCCGAGCGCGAACGCGATCGGGTCGGAGATCTGGTAGCGGGCAATGATCCGCGCCTGGAGCACGTTGCTGTCGCCGGTGAGCGCGTAGCCGTCGCGCTCGGGCGAGAGCGTCTCGACGGCGGTTTCGAGCGGGAGCGGCGACTCGAAGCCGGCGGCGCCTTCTTGCGGCGCGACGACGAGCACGGCGCCCGGCGGCGGCGCGAGCGCGTCGATCGAGAGCTCGAAGACCCGGCGCGTCGGGACGCGCACGATCTCGTCGAAGGGGCGCGGCCAGGCGAAGAGCAGCCCGGGCTGGTGGACGGCCTGTGCCGTCTCACCGCCGGCGAGTTTGCCGAGGCGCAAGACGAGCGCGACCTCGTCCTGGCGCACGATCGTCAGGCCCGAGAGCGCGTAGAGCGCGAGCGCCACGAGCGCCAGCACGTGCGCGTGCGGAAGCGCGCGCGCGACGAGGGTCGCGACGGGCCGCAGCATGTCGCGCGCGGCGTCGAGACCCGGCGAGGCGGGATCGTGGGTGGGGCGGCGCATCGGCGGGCTACGGCGTCTTGCTCTTCAGCAGGCCGAAGGGCTCGGAGTCGGTGCGCAGGATGACGGTCGAGTCCTTGCCGATGATCTGTTCGAGGCTCTCGAGCTGGCGTACGAAGCGGTAGAGCTCGGGG
>CAZPJJ010000280.1:0-5791 GCA_964586535.1 uncultured Acidobacteriota bacterium
CACCCCGCTTCCGTCGAGCAGAAGCTCCTCGCCTTCCTCGAACCGAAAGAGCGCGACGACGAGAAGCAAGCGAAGGCGGCATGAGCGCGAAGCCGCACGGTCCCGCCGCGCGGCTCGAGGCGCCGCAGAAGGGCGCCCCCGCGTGGATGGTGACCTTCGCGGACATGATGACGCTCCTGCTCTGCTTCTTCGTGCTCCTGCTCGCCTTCAGCACGATGCAGACCGAGCGCTTCAAGGTGGTCGCGGGCGCGATGCGCGAGGCCTTCGGCGTCGAGGTGCGCCGCGACTTCTCGGAGATCCCGGCGGGATCGAGCATCGTGAAGAGCCAGGCCGGCTCGGCCAAGCCGGGGCTCGAGGTGCTCTTCGAGCAGATCGTCGAGTTGATGCACGAGAAGAAGCTGGACTCGCTCGTCGAGGTGACGATCGAGGACGACGGGTTGCGCATCACGCTGCGCGATGAACTGGCCTTCGCGCCGGGAAGCGCGGAGCTCGGCGAGCAAGCGCAGCCCTTCATCGACGAACTCGCGGTGCTGGCGATGGACTACGGCGCCGAGGCCGCGATCGGCGCGCACACCGACGGGCCGGGCGCCGCGGGCGATGTTTTCGCGAGCGCCTGGGAGCTTTCGGCCGCGCGCGCGGGCGCCGTGGCACGCCGCCTCGCCGCGGCGGGAGTCCCTGGCGAGAAGCTCAGCGCCGCGGGGCACGCGGATTCGCGGCCCATCGCCGAGAACGTCAGCGACGAAGGCCGCTACAAGAACCGCCGCGTGGAGATCAAGCTCACGACACCGTGAGCGGAGAGACGACGATGGCAGAAGCACTCACCACTTCGCGGGAAGACACACCGAGGGCGAATCCGCAGCGCCTGCTCTACGTGCTGGTCGGCGTGCTCGCGACGCTCGTCGTCGTGCTCGGCGCCGTCGCGGCATGGGGCGTCGTCGGCTCGCGGAGCGTGGCTCCCGGCGCGGCGTCCGTGGCGGACTCCGGCTCGCTCGTCGTCTTCGACGCGTTCATCGTCAACCTCGCCGACCCGGCCGGCGACCGCTATCTCAAGGCGACGCTGCGCGCGGTGAGCTCCGATCCGCAGCTCGCAGCGACGCTCGAGCGCAACACGATCCTCAAGACGAAGATCCGCGACCGCATCATCACGGTGCTCGCCTCGAAGACGTTCTCGGAGCTCTCGTCGCCGATCGGCAAGGAGACGCTGCGCCGCGAGCTGGCGCGCGAGATCAACGGTCTCGTCGGCGCGAACGCGGTCGATGAGGTGCTCTTCGCGGAACTAGTGATCCAGTAGCGGCGCGACGGACGTTCGTCGCGGCCGGTCTCAGAGAGCAAGCAGCTCGAGGCGCGAATCCGAGATCTCGCGCTGGATCTCGCGGCGCATCACGTCGAAGTCGGCCACCGAGAGTCCGACGTGCTCCGCTGGCGCGGCCGGGCTCTCGCCCAGGCCGGGCTCCATGAGCCGGTCGGCAAGCGCGACGAGCGCGAGCATCGCGCCGTGCGGTCCCTCGAAGCTCTGCGGTCCGTGATGCGAGCTCACCGAGAGCACGAGTTGCGGCGCCATCTTCCACTGACGCATCAGCGCCCCGCCGGCCTCTTCGTGCGTGACGCCGAGCCGGTTGCGCTCGGCGTCGATCGTCGGCATGTCGCCATGCGCGGCGAAGATGAGTTCGCGATACTCGTCGGTGTGCAGCGAGAGCAGCACTTGGCGGCCGCAATCGTGCATGAGCCCAGCGACGAAAGCCTCGTCGCTCCACTGCAGGCCCGCGCGAACTGACAGAGCGCGTGCGGCGAGCGCCGTATTGACCGAGTGCAGCCAGATGAGATCGCGCTCCGCGGACGCCCGCTCGGGAACGAGGCCGCGCAAGCCCGACACGACGGTCGCCAACGTCAGCGAGCGCAGCCGCGAGAAGCCGATGAGCACGATCGCATGCGTGAGGCTCGCCGTCGGACGCGCGGGCCCGAAGAGCGAGCTGTTCGCGAGGCGCAGCACCGAGGCCGCGAGCGAGGGATCCGACTCGATCACGCGCCGCAGTTCGTCGGCGCTGGTGTCGGGATCGCGCAGCAGATCGAGCGCGCGGTGCGCGACTTCGGGCATCGTCGGCAGCGAGGCGATGCGTGCAGCGATCGCTTCGGGCGTGGCCATCACGAAGTGTCGGGACATCACTCGCCTCGCGCCGTGCGGCGCCGCCTGGGAGTGCGTTTCTTCTCGGGCTCGGGTTCGGGCTCCGCCTCGGTACGCGCCGCGGCCTGGTTCTCGCGGACGACCGAGTCGTGCAGTTCCTGACGGACGACGGTGATGTGCGCCGGAGCTTCCACTCCGATGCGCACCTGCTGGCCGCGGATCTCGATCACCTTGAGCAGGATGTCGCCCCCGATGATCAGCGATTGACCCGCTTTCCGGCTCAGAACCAGCATCTTCGGGACCTCTGTGTCCCCAACGCGCGTCAGCGGCGCGGGTCGAGCGGGAAGCGAAGCGGCCAGCCGCCACCGTCGAGGATCATCTGCGTGTCCCGCCCGCTCGCCGGAGCGACGACGAGCGGCGCGCGCAGATTGATGGTGGGAGGTCCGGCCTTCGGGCTGCGCACGACCGCGAAGAGGCGCAGAGGCTCGTCCGGCGGTGCGCCGAGCTTCAAGCGCGCCCCTTCGGGCACGTCGATCGGATAGTCCGGTTTCGCCACGCGCGGATCGACGAGAAGGAACTCGACTCCGGGAGGCGAGACCGAGGCCAAGCGGGCAAAGGGCGCGCGATCGAGATCCTCGACGAGCCGCCAGGCGCGGTGCTGCTCGAAGCCCGGGATCCCTCCCGGAACCTCGAGCGCGATCTCCGCGACCTGAGGCTCTTCAGCGACCATCGTCCGCGTCGTCATGGGTGCGCGCGAAGCAGCGCGTCTCTTCGAGCATCTCGTCGGCAAGACGTTCGGGGTCGATGCGATAGCTCCCGTCCTCGATCTCCGCGCGCACGCTCGCCACGAGGTCGGCGCGCACGTCGGGGATTTCGCGAAGACGATCCCGGAGGCGCGTCAGCTCCGCCGCGCGAATCTCGATGCGCGCTTCCTCGGCACTGCGCTCGCCGCCGCGGCGGGTGGCGGGCTCGCGCTGCGCGCGCAGGCGCTCTCCCTCAGCAACGTGCTTCAAGAGCCCCGCGAGACGGCGGGCCGCGTTCCTGGTCTCTGACTTCATCGTTGGACTCTCCGTGAGACGGCCTTCCGGCCTCCCACTGCCCTGGTTCCGAGTTCCTCATCGGACCTCGCCCTGGCGACTTGAGCACCCTCCGCGAGGGGGGGATCGCCGGCGGAGGTGTCAAACCTCGAGTTGGCCGCTCGGGCGCGCCGCGTGGGACCGGCGAAACCGGGCCAGCAGCGCGCGGTGCCGGGCTAGGGCGGCCCAGGAGCCTTCGTCCTCGCCATTCCTGCGAGGACTCTCTTCGCCCAGTCGCGGCGTGACCGACGCCATGCGGCCGCGGGCAAGCATCGCGATGGCGAGCACGATGAGTGCGTCGAAAGCCACCTGTAGCGCGACCGCCGTGCCGCTCATCGCCGGCCGCCAGCGCCCGAGAGCAGCGCTCGCACCCGAAAGGCGAAGCGCCCATCGACGAGCATCAGGTCGCCGGTCGCGTAGGGCCGACCCTGGACGAAGAGTGTGACTGCGTCGTCCTCGCCCGCGGGCAGCGGAACGGCATCGCCCACGCGAAGGCCGACGACGTCCCCCAGGCGCCACTCGGTCTCGCCCAGCCGCACTTCGAGAGGCAGCTCGAGGCCGTCCAGAGCCGCGCCCTCGCGAACTCTCGCCTGCTCATCGACCGACGTGGGACCGGTCAGCGGTTCCTCGACGGCCACCGCAGAGTCGTCACCCTTGAAGAAGAAGTCGTCGCGGTCGCTCATGGCTCGTCCGCCTCGTTGTTCGCGCCCCGTGCCGGAGCGGTGTTGGACAGGGTCTCGACGGCAAAGACGCGGCCTCCGCTGCGGCGCTCGATGCGACCGTGGAGGAGCGGCGCTCCGTTGACGCGCAATGCGGCGGACTCGCCTTCCGCGCGGTCGAGTTCGAGCACGTCGCCGGGACGAAGTCGCACGAGATCGCCCAGGCGAATCACTGCTCCCGTGATCACCGGAGAGACGCGAACGGGCACCTTTTGCAGCGCGGTCGCGAAGCTCTCCGAGAATCGTCGAGGCGCCGCCGGTGCTTCGCTGACCAGCAGGCGCTGGACCAGGACGGGAGTGAGCAGGACGCGGCACATCGCGTCTCCTACGTCCGTCACGACCCGGATCGAGATCGAGCAGAGCGTCCCACCTCGCGCCGCGAGCGCGCCTGTCTCCGGCTCGACTTCGAGCGCCGCCAGCGTGACGCCCGCGAGCGACGTCCGGCGCGCCAGGGCCCGCGTCAGAGTCTCCAAGGCACCTTCGAGCAGCCGCGTCTCGACGAGCGAAGGACGCCGTGGCCCGGAGAGCACGAGTCCCGCACCGCCCTGAGCGCGGTCGACGAGCGCCAGTGCCAGTTCCGGCTGCAGGCTGATCGCACCGGCCGCGCTCTCTCCGTCGAGAGCGAGGAGCCCCAGCACGCTGCCCGCGGGAAGCGAACCGATCACCGCCTGACAAGGCTGCTGCACGAGCCCCGTGAACGCGCCCGTAGCGCGACGCTCGCCGCCGAAGAGCTGCGTGATCGCCTCGCCAAAGGCCTCGGCAAGCCGTTCGCAGGCGGCCTGGAAGAGCGCGAGCCGGTCGCCCGCGAGCACGACGGGAGCGCGCAGGTCGTAGAGCGCCTCCAGAGGATGCTCACGCGAGTCCTCGTCCTCGAACTCGATCGCGGCAAGCAGCGCGTCGACTTCTTCCTGCGTGAGCAGCCGGCTCATGAGGACACGCCCGCAGGAAGCGCCAGTCGCTCCGCGATGCGCGCGCGCAGGCGAGCAACGGCGCGGGTGTGGATCTGGCAGATGCGCGACTCGGTGACCGAGAGCACCTCGCCAATCTCCTTGAGCGTGAGCCCGCGCTCGTAGTAGAGGCTCAGCACGAGACGCTCGCGCTCCGGTAGGTGGTCGATCTCCTCGACGAGAAGCGCCTTGCGCTCCTGCTCTTGCACCTGATCGAGCGGATCGAGATCGGGATCCGCGGGATCACGCCCCTCTTCTTCCGAACCGGGGAGCGCACCCAAACGCACGCCACGCGCCTGCACGTAGAGGCCCTGGAGCTCTTCGATCGAGATCTCGAGTTCGGCGGCGACGTCTTCGTCCGTCGCCGCGCCACGTTTGCGCTTCTCCACGCTCGCGATCGCTTGGTCGAGGCGGCGCGCCGCCCGGCGCAGCGAGCGCGGCGCCCAGTCGCGCCCGCGTACGCCGTCGAGGATCGAGCCCTTGATGCGCGCTTCGGCATAGGTCTTGAAACGCACCTGATGCGCGGGATCGAAGCGATCGACAGCCTCCATGAGACCGAGGAGCCCGTCGCCGATGAGGTCGTCGAAGTCGATCGGACCGGCGAGCCGCGAGCCGATGCGATGCGCGAGGTACTTCACCAGCGGAGCGTGCGCGAGCAGCAGCCGGTCACGCTCGGGTGAGCCCATGACGCGCGCTTCCGGCGTCCACTCGGCGCTGGGGTCGACGAGCGGCGTCTCGCACGCGGCGCGTGCAGCGGCGGGCGCCGCACGCCTCAGTTCGGGACGTCGGCTGTCGGAATCATGCCTTGCCATGGTGTTTCCATCGCTCCCTGAACGTGAGGGCCGCAGAGGGTGGTCAAACGCAGCGCCAGGCGCTCGATCGCGCGGCTGGCGACACAGTGCGGATGGCTGACCAGGATCGGACGCT
>CAZPJJ010000281.1:0-5788 GCA_964586535.1 uncultured Acidobacteriota bacterium
GGCGGGTGCGCGCAGGGGCGCCGGCATCCGCCGCAGCACGTCCTCGGTGGCGGTGATCGCCTCGTCCAAGGCGACGCCCGCGCGAGTCACGAGCGTGCCGACGAGGCCGCCCGGCTCGCGCAAGAGGGCGCTCGCGAGGTGGATGTCCGTGACTTCGGGATGTCCACGCCGAAGCGCGTCTTCCTGCGCGGCCGCGAGGGCGAGCTGCGCTTTCTGGGTGAGCTTCTCGGGGTTCAAGGGTTACTCCTCCGCGGACTGCGAGCCGCGGCCTGCCGCGAGGCGCGCGAGCTCGGCGTAGAGTTCGCGCTCGCGCGCGCTGGGATGATCGGGAATCGTGAGCACGATGCGTGCGCGCAAGTCTCCGCGCGTGCCGTCCCTGCGCGGCAGCCCGCGACCGCGCACGCGCAAGAGCGCGCCCGCGGCCGTACCGGGCGCGATGCGAATCGTCACCTCGCCGTCCGGCGCCGCGATCGGCACCGTGCCGCCCGTGACGGCGACCGGCGCGGGAACGGGCACCTCGATGACGAGGTCGTCACCCTCGACGACGAGGCCCGGCGCGGGGCGCAGGCGCACCGTGACGAAGAGGTCTCCCGCTGGACCACCGCCGGGACCCGCGGACCCCTGCCCCGCGATGCGCAGCTTCTGCCCAGGACGCAGCCCTCGCGGGAAGCGCACCTTGACGGAACGGCGGAGCGTTTCGCCGTGCGGGCCGGGAATCTCGAGCGTCAGCAGTCGCTCGCCGGGAGCGAGGAACTCCTGCACGTCGATGGCGATCTCCGCCTGGGCGTCTTGTCCCCGCGCTGCGTGGCGCCGTCCGCCGCGTGCGCCGGGGTGGCCCTGGGGTCCACGTCTCGCGGCCCCGCCCAGGTCCCCCAACCCCAGGTCGCCGAAGATCACCTCGAAAAAGTCCGAGAAACCCGCGCCCCCAGAGCGTCGGGCGCGACCGCCGCGCCCTTGGTTGCCGAGACGCGAGAGCAAATCCTCGATGTCGATTCCGCCGACATTTCCCTGCCCTCCCGCGAATGCGCTCGGATCGAAGGGAGCGCCGTGCTCGAATCGGCCGCCGAACTGATCGTAGCGCGCGCGTTTGGCGGGATCGCTGAGGACTTCGTTGGCCTCGTTGACCTCGCGGATGCGCTCTTGCGCCTGGGGGGAGGCGTTCACGTCGGGATGCAGCTCTTTGGCGAGCCGCCGGTAGGCCTTTTTGATGTCGTCCGCGGACGCATCGCGCGGCACGCCGAGGATCGCGTAGTAGTCCTTGAATCGAACCGACACCGGGATCCTCCTGAGTGATGGCGTCCGGGAACCGGCCAGGAAGTGGGATCGGCAGCCCCCCGGGTCAAGACCCCCCCCGGACGGGACCGGAGAGGGCCGGGCGCCGGGGGTCCCGATCCGGAGGAGTTCGCGAACGACTGGTCAAGCTCAGCCGACTTTGTCCGAAACGTCGGTCGGATCTCCCGCGCCGCCCGGGGTGGAACCGCGCGCGAAGGGTCCGCGGAGCCGGATCGATGCAGTTCAGTACGGCCGAGAAAGCCCTGTACCTGAAGATCGTCTACTACGGTCCGGGGCTGTCCGGAAAGACGACCAATCTCGAGTCGATTCACCGCATCACCGACCCCGACGGCCGCAACAACATGATCTCGCTGCGGACGCAGGAAGACCGGACGCTCTTCTTCGACCTGCTGCCCTTCAATCTCGGCCGGCTCTACGGCCTCGACGTGCGGCTGAAGCTGTACACGGTGCCCGGACAGATCCAGTACGACACGACGCGGCGCCAGGTGCTCGCGGGCGCGGACGGCG
Organism: uncultured Acidobacteriota bacterium; assembly: GCA_964586535.1. GTDB lineage: Bacteria > Acidobacteriota > Polarisedimenticolia > J045 > J045 > CAZPJJ01. The sequence continues at coordinate 1,801 of CAZPJJ010000281.1, forward strand.
TGGTCTTCGTCGCGGACTCGCAACGCAAGCAACTCGACGAGAACGCGCGGATGATCCGCTACCTCGTCAACAACCTGACCGACAATGGCCTCGATCCGCGCACGATTCCCATCGTCTTCCAGTGGAACAAGCAGGACCTGCCGGATCTCACGCCCCCCGATCAGCTCGAGGCGAAGCTCAACTATCGCCACGCGCCCGCGATTCCGGCGGTCGCGACGATCGGCACGGGAGTGATCGAGACGTTCTGCGAGATCGCCATCCACACGATGGAGAGCCTCGCGACCCGCGCGCCGAATCTCGCCGACAAGCTGCGCGCGATGAAGGTGCGCCAGGATGTCGAGCGCATCTTCCAGCCTTTCGTCGGTGACAAGCCCCTGCGCGTGACGGGACCTGTCGCCACGTCGATCACGCGCTCGCGCGAGCGCAGCGTCGAGAGCGGCAGCGACCGGCCCATTCTCGGTCTCGACGATCTGCTCTCGGAAGCCGTCAGCGCGAACATCGCACTCTCGGAACAGCTTCTGACCGCATCGGTGCCCGACGCGACCGCGGCGCGCCGCGAGCGCGCGGCGATCACGAAGCTCGCGAACCTCGGCTTGGCGGCGACGAATCTCGAACTCGTGCTGAAGACCGCCCTCGCGTCCGCCCTCTCCGCGCTCGACCTCGAAGTCGGCTCGATCCTGCTCAAGCGCCAGCCCGGCGCTCCGCTGCAGCCCGTCGCGATCGAGGGCTGCGCGATGGACCCGCTCAACGCGATCGTGACGCCGGGGCTGGGATCGGTCGCCGCGGGGCTCCTCGACCGGCAGAAGCCGGTGCTCGTCCAGGACATCGCCGCGGAACTGCTCTTCGGCCAGGCGGCGCCCAGCGTCGCGGGCCTGCGCGGCGCGGCGGCGGTCCCGCTCGGCGCGGCGCGCCCCGCGGCGGCGCTGCTCGTCGTGTACACGAAGGCGCGCGGCCGCGACCTTGGCGCCGAGGATCTCGAAGTGCTCGAGCTCATCGCGTCCGTCGCCGCCCTCGCCTTGCGCGCGGCGACTCTCGAGACGCAGCGCGCGACGGCGCGCGCGACTCGTTAGCCCCGGCTAGTCGACCAGTCTCGATTCCATGTAGGGTTGGAGCGCGCGCGGAATCTCGATCGAGCCGTCCTCGCGCTGGTAGTTCTCCATGATCGCAAGCGAGGTGCGCCCCACGGCGAGCCCCGACCCGTTGAGCGTGTGCACGAAGCGCGGCTTGCCGCCGCCCGCGGGCCGATAGCGGATCTCGGCGCGGCGCGCCTGGAAGTCCTCGAAGTTGGAGCAGGAGGAGATCTCGCGATAGGTGTTTTGCGAGGGCAGCCAGACTTCGATGTCGTAGGTCTTCGCCGCCGAGAATCCCAGGTCGCCGGTCGAGAGCGTGACGACGCGATAGGGCAACTCGAGCCGGCGCAGCACCTCCTCGGCGTGGCCCGTCAACTGCTCGAGGACGTCGTAGGACTCCTCGGGACGCGCGAACGCGACGAGCTCGACCTTGTCGAACTGGTGCTGGCGGATGATCCCGCGCACGTCGCGCCCGTGCGAACCCGCCTCGGCGCGGAAGCAGGGCGTGTAGGCGCAGTAGCGGATCGGCAGCTCTTCGTCGCGGAGGATCTCGCCGCGGTGCATGTTCGTCACCGGTACTTCGGCCGTGGGCGCGAGGAACCAGTCGTCGGGCTCCGTGAGGCGGAAGAGGTCCGCCTCGAACTTCGGCAACTGGCCGGTGCCGTAGAGCGAGTCGCGATTGACGATGAAGGGCGGCCACACTTCGCGGTAGCCGTGGCGTTCGCTGTGCAGATCCATCATGAACGCGACGAGCGCACGCTCGAGCCGCGCCGCCTGCCCCTTGAGGACGACGAATCGCGCGCCCGTGATCTTCGAGGCGCGCTCGAAGTCGAGCGTGTCGCCGATCGCGCCGAGATCGACGTGGTCGCGCGGGGTGAACGAGAAAGTCCGCGGCGCGCCCCAGGTGCGCTCGACGCGGTTCGCGCTCTCGTCGCTGCCGACCGGGAGGCTCTCGTGCGGCAGGTTGGGCACGCCGGCAAGGATCTCGGAGAGCCTCGCCTCGCTCTCGGCGACACGCTGGTCGAGTTCCCCGATGCGCTCGCCGATCGCCCGCACGCGCTCGCGCATCGTGGTCGCGTCGCCGCCGGCCTTGATGAGAGCGCCGATCTGCTTCGAAGACTCGTTGCGCTCGGCTTTGAGCGCTTCGGCCTCGACGATGGCCGCGCGACGCTCGGCATCGAGAGCTTGCAGGGCGTCGAGCCCCGGCACCGCGCCGCGCGTCGCCAGTCGCCTCTTGACCTCGTCGAACTCCGCGAGAACCCGCTTCACGTCCAGCATCGTCGTCGTCCTCGGGGGCGCTCCGCGCCCCTCCTCGTGAGCCCGGGAGTCTACTCCCGGCGACCGGCGTGTCACGAACGTCGCCTTCCCGCCCCCCGGGACGACGCGAGGATCCTCGGCGCTCTCTCGCCGGGCTGCGCGGAGCTGCGCTGGCGTCCACGCGCCGGGAGGAAGGCTCGACGTTCCCGAATCTGGGGGAAGAACGGTTCTGGACACTTCAACGAGAGAAGTCGCGGCCGAGACCCGCACGCGGCTCCGGGCCGCGGCTCTTTTCCCGTTGGCAACGCTTGCTTTGCCCCACCGAAAGGCGTAACTCCCGGGAGCCCAGCGCGACTTCGGGTCGAGGCCCTGGGGCGCCGTCATGAGGATCGGGGGGTCCGCGTTGTGAACACACTCTCGGCAGGAAGTTCGGCCGTGCGGTTCGCCGGGACGTCATTCGCCCGTCGTCGGGGCCGCCGTCCAGGTTGGCACCAGCCATGACCGAACGCGTTCTCGGCATCGACGTCGGCGCGGAAACGATCAAGATCGTCGAATTGTCCCGACGCGTCCGCTCTCGCGAAATGGACGGAATTCTCCATTGGACGAGGCGGCTCTGCGTCGACCACGGCAAGGAGCCCGCGAAGGTCCTGCCGCTTCTGCTCGCCGACTTCGGCTGGTCCGGCTTGGCAGGCGCCAGGGTGACGGGCCGCTTCTCGCGATCCGTGCAACTTCCCCGCCTTCCTCCCAAGGCCGCTCGCATCGCGGGCACGCGACACCTTCTCGGGCACGAACCGGTCACGGTCGTCTCGATCGGTGGCCACGGCTTCTCGACCCTCGAAGTGCGCGAGCGCGGCGCGCACGTGCTTCGCGAGAACTCACGCTGCTCGCAAGGGACGGGCTCTTTCCTGCGGCAGCTCGTCCTTCGCTTCGGCATCGCGGTCGAGGAGGCGAGCCAAATCGTCGAGGACGTGACCGACCCGGCGCCGCTCTCCGGTCGTTGTCCGGTGATCTTGAAGACCGACATGACTCATCTCGCCAACAAGGGGGTCTGTCGCGCGTCGATCCTGGCGGGTCTCTACGACGCCGTCTGTGAGAACGTGCTCGTCCTCCTGAAGCCGGGCGTCTCGCCACCTCGCGTCCTGCTCTCCGGCGGCGTCGCGCGCTCGCGCCGCGTTCGAAGGAACGTCGCGCGCTTTCTCGAGACGCGCGGTTTCTCGCTCATCGATCTCCCGATCGACGACTCGCTCTATGTCGATGCGCTCGGTTGCGCCCTCGCCGCGCTCGACGCTCCGCTTCCCCTGCCCGCCCTCGACGCCCTCGTGTCCCCCGTCGCACGTCACGCACTCCCCGCGGCTCCCGCGCTGAAGGACGCGCTCCATCGAGTCACGCGCATGTCCCCGCGACCGCGCGCCCCCGGTCGCGGAATGGGGACCGCTCACGATCGCGAGCGCCGCGTCGTGATGGGACTCGATCTCGGCTCGACGGGATCAAAGGCTCTCGTCCTCGACGCAACGACGCACGAGATGCTCTGGCACGAATACACCGAGACGGGTGGCGACCCGGTCGGGGCCGCCCAGCGCCTCGTCGCGACGCTCGCGACGTCGCCTGCCGCGGGTTTTCCAGTCGTGGCAGTCGGCGTCACCGGCAGCGGCCGCGAGATC
>CAZPJJ010000282.1:0-5788 GCA_964586535.1 uncultured Acidobacteriota bacterium
GTCGCGCGTCGTCGACGACTCGCAAGAGCAACTCGGCGGCGCGCTGGTTCTCGCCAAGCCCGAGTGCGATCCCCGCGCGTGCGAAGGCGCGACGAAGGGCGATCGAATCGCGGGCACCGCTCGCCCCCGGGGCGGCGTCGGCGAGCCGCGCCGCCCAAATCTGCGCCGTCTTCGGCTTCTCCTCGGCGATCCACGACTCCACCGTCACGAGGCAGGCCTCGTCGCGGAGCACCTGCCGTTCCGTGGCCTCCAGGACGCCCGAGGCGAGTTCCCGTGCGAGGGTTCCGAAGCGTTGGCGCGCCAGGGCCGCGGCGAGGACGAGATCCAGCGCGAGCCGCGCTTCTCCGGAGGCGATGCGCCGGCCATGATCGGCCGTCGCCGCTGCCCGCCAGACGTCGCCGTGCTCACAGAGCGAGCGAGCGCGCCGGGAGCAGACCTCCGGCTCAGCGATCGCGCGGTCCATCGCGAGCCACGTCGGCTCGATGAAGGGTGCGAGCCGCACCACTTCGGCCACCACCTCGGGCCGCTGACTCAGCGCCCTCGCGATGGCCGGAACACGGCGCAGGCTTGGAAGGCGGTCGCCGCACTCGAGATCGGCAAGGAGAGTCACCGTGAGCCCATCGCCCCCTTCGCCGCTGCTGCGGCGCAGGAAGCTCCGGCGATCGAGACCCCGCTCCTGACGCTCCATGCTGAGCCAGTGCGCAAACCAGCGTGCTCCCGGTGCCTCTGTGCCCATCGTGGACCCCCACCTTCGAGGCGAGGGTTGCGCCGCTCGCAGCGAACCGCCATGTGCCGAAGACAGGCAGACCTCCCGGTTCCGAACGCGGGAACAGACGCGGCGAACCGAGGCCCAGCCCCGCCGTTCCGAATCCGAACATGCGCTTCTCGGTGGGTCGCGCGTGCGTTCGCGCGTGCCGAGCCGAGGATCGGGGCGCTAAGATGCCGTCATGACAAGCGTCTCGTTTCGGAGGTATCTCGCCGCGCCGTGCGCGCTTTTTTTTCTGATTTTTTCCCCCACTCGCGCCCTCGAAGGAGCGGTGGAGGGACTCCCGGAGGCGCCAGTGCCCTTGCCGCGCCTCGAACGAGTCCTGGCCGGACGGGACTTCGCGAATGCCGACATCGGTGTCGTCGCGATCGACCTCCGTTCTGGAGAGACCGTCGTCTCTCGTCTTGCCGGCCGACCGCTTCTGCCCGCTTCGACCATGAAGGTGCTCACGACGGCCTGTGCGCTGGACGTGCTCGGACCGGCTTGGACGACGCACACCGAAATCCTCGCCCAGGAACCCGTTGCGCCGGGTGGCGTGATCGCCGGCCCCATCTACCTGCGCGGCGGCGGCGATCCGCTCTTGCGCCCCGAGGATCTCTGGGGCTCGCTCCGTCAACTGGAGGCCTTGGGCGTGGCCCGCGTCGAGGGTGGTGTCATCGTCGATGCCTCGCTCTTCACCGACGAGGCGCGGCCTTCGACATGGCCGCCGCGGCGCGTCGGCGACCCCTATGACGCGCCCCAGGCGGCATTCTCTTTCGCCTGGAACGCACTCGAGGTCATCGTCCGGCCCGGAGCACAGATCGGTGCTCCCGCCGAAGTCGCGACGCAGCCGCTCGCCAACGCGGTCGCTCTCGTCAATCTCGCCAAGACGGGAGCGTCGACCAAGCTGACCATCGTTCATGACGAAACACCCGGCGCGGCAGCGGTCATCACCGTTCGCGGCACAATCGCCGCCGGTGCCGCCCCCTCGCGGCACTGGGTGCACATGGGGGATCCGATCGCAGCGGGTCTCGCAGCGCTCCAGGATCTCTTTGCGCGCGCGGGCATCACCGTGAAGGGTCCCTTCGTGCGGGGCGTCGTTCCCCCAGAGGCACGGTTGCTCGTGATGCGACCGAGCGATCCGTTGCGGGACATCGTCGCGAAGATCAACAAGACCTCGTCCAACTTCGGAGCTGAGATGCTTCTGCGCTGGCTGGATCCGCGCATCCCCCTCGGCCCCGCTTCGCCAGCCGGAGGAGCCGAGGCGATCGAGGCCTGCCTCGATACTTGGAGCATCCCTCGCGCCGGCCTCGTCATCGCGGACGGCTCCGGTTACTCCCGCGAGAATCGTGTCTCCGCGCACGCGCTCGCGCTCGTGCTCCAGAAAACCTGGAGCGATACCGTCTGGGGCCCCGAGTTCGTCGTGTCGCTCCCGCGCGCCGGCGACGACGGCACGCTGCGGACGCGCCTGCGTTCGCTCGAGGGCCGTCTGCGCGCCAAGACGGGCACGCTCCGCGACGTCGCCTCGCTGGCCGGATACGCATGGACGAAAGACGGGACGCCGATCGCCTTCGCGATCATCGCCAACGGGCGCAACGGTACCGGGGCCGCGCGCGGCTGGACGGACGACGTCGTGCTCGCGTTTCTCCAGGATCTGGACGCGCGCCGCCCAGAAGCCAGGACCGCGGCCCAATCCCGTAGCCGGGCCAACTAGCCGGTATCGATCTCGGCCTCCGGCCGACCGCGCGGCTCCGCCCGGCGCAGCGCGCGGTCGCCTGCGGCCCGGTCGTCGCTTCGAGCAGAGATCAGAAGGGCAAGCCGATCGAGAACTGGAAGCGGCTCGTGCGGTCGAACTCCTGTTCGCGAATCGGCCAGCCATAGATCAGCCGGATCGGCGCCTGGAACACCGGCAGGAAGACGCGGAACTCGACGCCCGCCGACATGCGCGCGTCGTCGAGATTGATGTCCTCGCCGTTGTTGTAGGTACCGCCGACGTCGAAGAAGCCCGCGACCGTCGCCGTGCGACCGATCGGCAGCCCGAACTCGAACTGCGCGAGCGCCATCTTGCTGCCGCCGACGAAAACCGGGAAGACGAGTTCGGTCCCCGATGGAACGGGGTCGCCGTCCGAGTCTACGCGCGCTCTGAACTCCACGGGCGAGATCGTGCGCGTTTCGAAGACGCGCGGGCCGATCGAATCGCCGCCCAAGAAGAAGCGTTCGAAGCGCGGCACGTTGGCGATGAGGCCCGGCTCGCGGCGATCGTCGCCGAAGGAGCGGATGAACGCCGCTTCGAGGTTCGCTGCGACGAAGAACCGTTTGAAGACGGGCTGATAGACCGAGAGCTCGATCCGCGGTTTGAAGTAAGAATTGTCCCCGCCGAGCGCATCCCAGGCGACCTGCGGCAGGATCAGCAACTCGATGCCCCTCGTCGGCCTCAGGAAGTTGTTGAGCTTGCGGTACTGGAAGAGCGGCGTGATCGTCGAGATCTTCGTGTCGGTCTCGGCGAAGTCGGCCGTCAAGTCGAGCGTGTCCGCTTCGATGCTTTGATAGCCGTAGGAGAGCTGGACCGTCGTGAAGTCGCCCAGCCGCCGGCCTAGCGAGAGACTGCCGCCGGTGGACGTCTGGCGCAGGGAATTCAAGTTGCCGGAGGCGTCCGAGATCCGCCCGAAGTCGTCGCGACGGCGGAAGATCGTGAATCCGAACGTCCACGGGCGGTTGAGAAACCACGGCTCTTGGAACGAGATCGAGCCGCGGCTCGCGCGGCCGCCGACCGCGACCGAGAGGCCGAGGCTCTCGCCGCGACCGAGGAAGTTGCGCGTCTGATAGCTCGCGATGAAGAAACCACCTTCCAGTTCGCTATAGCCGCCGCCCACTTGAATTTCGTTGCGCGATTGCTCTTCGCCGGCGACGACGACGTCGACCTCGGCCTTGTTCGGAACCGGCTCGAGGACCGGCTCGGCCGTCGGAACCCAGAAGCCGAGCTGTTGCAGCTTCAAGACCGAGCGATCGAGCTGTGCGCGGCTGAGCAGTTCGCCCTCGTGGACGTTGAATTCGCGCCGAAGGACGATGTCGTGGGTCTCGGTGTTGCCGCGAAATTCGAGCCGGCGCACCGAATAGGCTTGGTCCTCGTCCACCTCGACGATGACGTCGGCGACTGGCTCGCCCTCGCGCCGCTCGAAGCGCCGCGTGACCGCCGCATAGACATAGCCGCGATCGCCGTAGAGGCTTCGGATGCGCGTCAGGCCGAACTCGAGCAATCCGTCGCGGACGACGTCGTCCGCCTTGATCGGGATCGAGCTGCGCAGCTCGGCTTCTTCGAAGACGGTGTTGCCCTCGAACTTCACCTCGCCGAGTTTGTAGATCGGCCCCTCGTCGACGGGCACCGTGATGTAGACCCACTTCTTCTCGCGCAGATCCGGCTCGGGTGGCGGAGCCGGTTGGAGCAGGTCTGGAGCCGGAACCTCGCCACGCCGTTCTGCTTTGGCGAGTTCGCGCTGGCGCTTGCGCTCCGCGCGCTCCGCGTCGCGTTCGGCGCGCCGTTTCGCTTGCTCGGGATCGACTTCGCCCCGCCCCGCGGACTTGACTTCGACGATGGGCGGCCGGACGTCCGCGTCGAGATAGCCGCGGTCGCGGTAGTACTGCAGGACGTTGTTGATGTCCTGTTGGTACTTCAGCGGGTGATAGAGGTACTTGCGGCTATAAGGCCAATACCAGCGGAACGGCTGCGTCAACTCGAGTTGCTTGCGCAACGTCGAGTCGGAGAAGGCGTCGTTTCCGACGAACTCGAGCTCGCGAATGCGGGTCTTGCCGCCTGGCTTGATACGAAAGAGCACCGACCGCGTCGACGAGGCCGTCTCGGTGATCTCGGCGCGGACTTCCGCGTCGAGATAGCCCTTCTGGCCGAGCAGTTCCTCGATCAGCGCCTCGGCGCGCCAGAGCCGCTTGCGATCGAGCGGCGTGCCCACCGTCAGCGCGAACTCGCGCTCCTTGAAGTAGTCCTCGATCTGTTGCTCGTTCGCGATCTTGTTTTTCTCGTACGAGACCGAGACGATCGTCGGCCGCTCCTTGAGATCGATGACGAGCACGGCGCCGTCAGATTCGCAGCGGCGAGCGAAGCGCAAATCTGCGAAGAACCCGCGACTCCAGAATCGGCGGAACTCCGAGCGGAGCTTCGCTTCATCCCACGGGTCGCCGGGCCGGATCCGCAGGTCGAAGCGCACGGCGTCGGCGCTCATGCGCGTGTTGCCCCGCACGTCGATCGCCTTGATCACGGAGCAGGACGGATCCTCGTCCGCGGCGAACGTCGCTGCGGAGACGGGGACAAGGAGGGCGAGAAACGGAAGAACCGCGCGCAAACGACGCGCGATCGTCGGGGGCATGCTCATCGTGCGCGTAGACTAGCCGGAATCCCCGACGCGTGCACCCGTCGGAAAGCCAGCATTTGCGGGAGGTTTGCCGCAAGCCGCAGAGGCGCCCCGCAAGGCTTCGCAAACCCCGGGCGCGAGCCGGCGCCTCCGCACACGGATCGCGTTCTCCTGACTCGCGAATGCCGGTCCCGTGGTACCTCGTGCACGTCGATGATCAGGGACGATCGCGGGCGAGCTGCTCGACGAGAATGTCCGAGAGCTGCTGCCGAAGTCGCTCGTTACGGTCGCGAGGTTCGTAGATCTCGGCTTCGAGATTGCTCGTGACGAGGAACGTCCGCTCGCGCCCCCCGGGCTCCCGGAGCAGCTTCCAATCGCCCAGACGCACGGCAAACCCAATCTCGTCCGGCGGTACGCCGCCCGTCTCCGAGAAGACAGGGCCGCTGTGCGAGGGACGCTCGAAGCCGCCCTCCTCGACCAAGTAGCGCGAAAGGTCCTCGCCCTCGAGACGCTTCGGTCCGCTTCGGCCGAGGAGACCCAAGACGGTCGGGTAGACATCGACGAGCGAGCAGGGACCATCGACGACGCGGCCAGCCGCGATGCCCGGACCATAGATCACCCACGGCACCTGGAGGATTCCCTCGTTCAAGCTACGCCCCGCCTCGAACCACGTGCCTTC
>CAZPJJ010000283.1:0-5779 GCA_964586535.1 uncultured Acidobacteriota bacterium
GATTCCCGAGGAGCTGCTCGAGAGCGAACTCTTCGGGTATGCGCGCGGCGCGTTCACCGGGGCCGAGAGCGCCCGCGAGGGCGTCTTCGAGCGCGCGCGGGGGGGGACGGTCTTCCTCGACGGCATCGCCGAAGCCCCGGAGCGCGCGCAGCGCAGCCTGCTGCGCGTCCTGCAAGAGCGCGTCGTGCGTCCGCTCGGCACGAGCGAAGAGCGTCCCGTGGACGTGCGGATCGTCGCGGCCTCGGGCAGCGGACTCGACGATCGCGTCGCGGAAGGGATGTTCCGCGAGGATCTCTACTACCGGCTGGCGACGATCGTGATCCGCTTGCCGCCGCTCGCGGAGCGGCCCGAGGACGTGCCGCCGCTCGCGGCTTCCGTGCTGGGCCGCCTGGGCGAGCACTATGGCCGGGCGATGACCCTCGCGCCGCGCGCGCTCGAAAAGCTCACGCGGCATTCGTGGCCAGGCAACGTCCGCGAACTCGAGCACGTCCTCGAGCGCGCGGTCTTCGCGACGACGGGACTCGTCATCCAGGCCCGGGACATCCCGCTCGACGAGCCCGACGACGGCAGGGTCCCGACATTGGAAGAGCTCGAGCGGGAACACATCCGCGCCGTGATCAGCCGCTGCCACGGCAACAAGCTGCGCGCGGCCCGGTTGCTCGGCGTTCCGCGAGCGACTCTCTATCGCAAGCTGGTGCGCTACGGTCTGGCGCCTCCGAGCGGGGTCGATGCCGAAGGGCACCGCGAGGGAGAGGGCGAAGGGGAGGGCGGCAGCGTCGAAGCGCGGGGCGAGGACGCGCCGCGCGGGCGCCCCGGCGCGACCGAGCTTCCCGGTCAAGTCTGATCCGCGGCTCTCCGACCAATTCGCGCGAGTGTCTCGACAGCGGACGCTAGTCAACGTCCCTTCGCGGCTCTTGGGCGATCAGTTGGGTGTCCGTCCGGACAAAGTGCCCGCCTGCGGACGAAAGCGGACGATCATCGCTTCATGCTCGTCGCCCTGCGGGCGGTCGATTCGGGGGTGCCAACGGGCGTCACTGAGCTTCGGGGTGACCGTCTCAAAATGGACACTTTTCCGGCAAACGTCTTGCGCGCGCGGGGTTCCGGACGATCGCGGATCTGCGAAAACGTCGACAGGAACGGCGATACGAGCGAATTGCGCCACTTCGGACATCGGTGGCACGACCCTTGCTGCTCCAGGCGTCCGTCCGGAGGCCAACCCGGATGACCGCAAGCAGGGAGAGGAGGCCGATCGATGAACAGCGAGCGCCCCGGCGGGCAACTCAGACCGCAGCATCGAGCCGACAACGGGACACCCGTCCTCAAACCGGTCGATGCCTTTGTCGTCGGGGGCGACGCGGCGTGGGACACGGGCCAGAACCTCTGGCTCCTGCTCTCGCGTCCCGGGGAGCGGCTCATCGATTTCTTCGTCGAGGACGACGCCCAGGCATCCGTCGATCCCGTTCCCTGCGCGTGCTCGGGCATCGCACCGGACGGAAGCGTGTTGATCGGCGACGTCGACTGGGAGATGGACCGGTTCCTCTCCGAGATGCTCGACGAGCAAGAGACCGCGCGCCGCTAGGATTCGAAAGAGAACACTCGGGAAGGACAGGGGAGAAGAAGCATGAGCGCCACCACAGTTGCCGTCGTCGCCGAAGTCGAAATCGCCCAGCCCGTCTCGTCTCCCGCGCGCTTCGTCCCGCTGACGAGAGACGACCTGTTGCAGTACGAAGCCGCCGTCGCTCAGATGGCGCTCGACGAGGCCGAGATTCAGGATGCCGAGCCCGTGCTCGTGCGCTTCCGCGGGCGTACGATCGCAGCGCGTCCGCTCGACTTGCGGCGTTTCATCCGGGCGATGGCGCCGCACGTGAGCATGAACTGAGCCGGGTCGTACCGGCCATGCTGACGACCATGCAACCTCTTCAGGTCACTCCCGCGGTCGGCGACGCCTTCCTCGACTTGATGGCGCGCACCGCTCACGACCTCAACAATCATCTGGCGACGATCCTCGGCAAGGCCGAGATCGCGATGATGGTGGACGATCCCGCGCGCTGGAAGCGCGGCGTCGAAGAGGGCTATCGCGCGGGTCAGAAGGCCCGCGTGCTCGTCTCGGACTTCCAGCGGCTCCACGGCTGGTACACACGCGAAAGTCCCGACCCCGTGCCGATCCCCGACGTGCTCGCGCTCGTCGCGCGCATCGTCGATCGCGTGGCGACGCGCGCTTCGGTCGTCCTCGAACTCGGCGCGGCGCCGGCCCGCTGTGTCGTCGAGGCCGCCGAACTCGCGCTGGGCACGTGGAGCCTTGTCGCCGACGCCATCGAGCGTGGGGGGGCACATGTCGGCCAGTCATGGACGCTCTCGGGAAGCGGAGACCGCGTCCAGGGCTCGTGCGTGCTGGAACTGCATCATCCCGGCGTGATCTGGGATGCGGCGGCCGCCGCTTATGCCGCGCGCCCGTCGGGCGAGGCTCCGTCGCCGCGCCTGGGCCGCGCCGTCGCGCTGCTGCGGACGCTGCACGCCACGATCGAACTCGACGGCGAGCACGCGCGGATCGTTCTCACCGCCTGATCGGCCGGTCCCGTTTCACCTCGCATTGCTGAAAAGACGTATTCGCCGGCTGAGCGAGCGCAGGTGTGCCGCGGATCAGCGGAAGCCGCGGCGGCGGTGCGCGATGACGATCCCGACGAAGAGCAGCATCAAGAACACGGTCGCCGGGACGACGGGCTGGAGCAGCGGCGCGCCTTCGAGCGAGAGCGGCTGGGGCAGCAATCCCGCGACGATCAGGTTGAGCTGCGTGTGCGCGAGCATCGTGAGATAGAGGTTGCGCGATGTCTCGAGCATCAGGCCGAGGATCGACGAAATCGCGAAGACCCAGATCAATTCCGAGCGCGCGGCCGCGAAGGGTACGCTGGGGTCCCAGTGCTCGATCGTGAAGCCGAGCGACACCGTGCTGATTGCGATGAGCGAGGCGATGCGTCCCTGGGGGATGCCGGTCTGCCAGAGGAGACGCAGCAGGACCGTCTGCAGAAGCCCCCTGAAATAGAGCTCCTCGGCCGCGCCGCGGACGACCTGCGCCGCGACCATGAGCGTGAAGCCAGGGCCCGGCGCCGCGGGCGGGGCGACATTCACGACGCCGGCCATGATCGGGATCGCGACGAATAGCAGACCAGCCGCGAGCGTCGCGGCGGCGAAGATACCGAGCGCGGGGATCACGCGGCTCGCGTCGGTGCGCCGCTCGAACTTGCGTGCGACCTGGCGTGGGACGCGGTAGAGCGCGAGCGCCACGCCGGCGAGCGCGAGGCCCGTCCACAGCCGATAGGCGGCGTCGGCGGCGCGATCGTCGGCGAAGGTCACGTCGATCCAGGCGAAGGCGCGATCGAGGAGTTCGACCGTCACCCATTTTTCGACGAAGAGCACGACGAGGAAGGGCACGACCATCGCGAGCGTGAGGCCCGTGCCGCGCTCGATGTCGGGCATGAGGTCGCGGTCGCGGCGCCGCTCGACGAGGTGCAGCGCAAGCAGCCCGAGCGCGGCCCAGAAAAGCAGGCTGGCGAAGGGGCCGGGGAGGAAGGGCAGGCGTGGCGTGTGGTCGTTGAAGGTGCGCAGAAGCGATGCAGCGGGCACGGCGAGAATCGCCAGGCCGAGCAGCGCGGGATGGGCGCCGTCGGTGGGGCGGGGAAGCTGGCGTCGCTGATAGGGGGTGGTGGGGGTCAATCGCGCTGCTCGCGGAAGTGGCGGAAGCGTGTGGGAATCGAACCCACCCATCCTCGGCGCGACCGAGGACGCGACCGGTTTTGAAGACCGGGAGGGGCACCAGCCCCCGTGCGCTTCCGCCGCTGGTTATAGCAGATGTGGCGCCTCCCGCCCCGCCGCGCCAGCCGCGGCTGACGAAGGACGATCGCGGGAGGGCGGCGCGGCGCGATCAGCGCAGGGGCCAGGAGATGCCGCCGACGAGTTGGATGTCGTGGAAATCGTCGGAAAGCACGGCGAGTTCGGCGAAGACGCGGCGCCCGCCGCGCAGCTTGCCCTCGACTCCCGCGAGCGCCTTGAAGCCGATCTCGACCTCCGAGTCGTCGTTGCCGCGCCCCGGGAAGTCGTCGTCGTAGTCGATCCAGCCCACGACGAGACCGACGCCGAAGTAGGGCGTGACGGCGCTCGCGTTAGGGATCACATAGTGCACCGGCGCCGTCGCCAGAAGCATCGTCGCGTCGTCGCCGAGACCCAAGTCGAGCGAAGGCACGAAGCGGAAGTCGTCGTAGAAGCGGCCGAGGTCGATCTGCACGCCGCCGATGATCTGGTCGGGATCGTCACCGACACCGAGGCGCGCGCCGATCTCCGCACCTCCCTGGGCCAGAGCGGAAGGTGACGCAACGGAAAGCGCGACGAACGCGCACGCAAGAAGCACGAAGCAATCGCGGAATCGAACCATGACACTCTCCCAAATCTTTCGCCCGCTGCGGGCAACAGCCGGCGAACGCATCCCGTCCCCGGGACACCGAAAACCCCCCTATCTTAGGCGACAAATGGGGACAGTCGACTTAGAGGGACAGTCGACTTAGGGTGCCTGTCCCCCTAAGTCGACTGTCCCCGTAACTCGACTGTCCCCGATCAGCGGGAGGAGAGGAGCAGGTCGACGAGTTCGCGGACGGCGCCGTGGCCGCCGCGCTCGGTGGTGACGTAGCGCGCGGCGGAGCGAACGGCGGGGACGGCGTCGGCGACGGCGACGGGGAAGCCGACGAGGGCCATCGCCGGGAGATCGATGAGGTCGTCGCCGATGTAGCAGGCGTCGGCGGCATTGAAACCGCGGCGGGCGAGGATGTCCGCAACGACGGGTGCCTTGTCGCGCACGTCGAGGTGGACCTCGTCGAGGCCGAGGTCCGAGGCGCGGCGTCGCACCTGCGGCGTCGGGCGGCCGGAGACGAGCCCGACGACGATCCCGGCGCGCTTGGCCATCGCCAGCGCGAGGCCGTCGCGGACGTGGAAGCGTACGGCCTGCGTGCCGTCTTCGAGGTAGAGGATCCCGCCGTCGGTCATCACGCCGTCGACGTCGCAGAGCAGGATGCGCACGCGGGCGGCGAGCGCGCGCACGTCGTCGCTCGCACCGCGACCGCCACCGTCGCCGGAGTCGCCGCCGTTCGCGCGGATTTCGCGTTCATCTCTCGCGTTCATCGGCGCGCTCAGAACATCTGCGTGCCCCAGAGGTCGTGAATCTGGATCACGCCCTGGAGCACACGGTCGGAGCCGACCACGGGAATCATCGTGATCTTCCGCGCTTCCATCATCGCCAGTGCCGCCGACGCGAGCGCGTCGGGGCCGATCGTCGTCGGCTGCGCCGACATCACCTCGCGCGCGCGGCGGTCGAGAGGCGTGGCGTCGCGTTCCATCAGCCGCCGGAGGTCGCCGTCGGTGATGAGCCCCAAGAGCCGGCCGTCCTCGTCGACGACCGTCGTGCAGCCGAGCCGCTTGCGGCTCATCTCGAGCACGACCTCGGCCATGCTCGTCTCGGGGCCGACGCGGGGCAGCGCTTCGCCCGCGTGCATGAGCGCACTGACGCGCGCGAGACGCCTGCCGAGGCGGCCTCCCGGATGCAGCCGCGCGAAGTCGTCTTCGCTGAAGCCGCGTGCCTCCATGACCGCCGCGGCCAGCGCATCGCCGAGCGCGAGCGCGGCGGTCGAACTCGCCATCGGTGCGAGTTCGAGCGGGCAGCCCTCGGTGGTGACGCTCGTGTCGAGGAGTAGGTCGGCCTCGCGGGCGAGCGTCGAGTTCGGCTTGCCGGTCATCA
>CAZPJJ010000284.1:0-5776 GCA_964586535.1 uncultured Acidobacteriota bacterium
GGGTAGTCGGCCATGTAGCCGATGCCGCCGACGACCTGGATCGTGTCGTTGACGACCTGCCAGAGCACTTCGGAGCCGAGGATCTTGCAGTAGGCCGTCTCGACCATGAGATCGAGGTTGGTGTTGTCGTAGAGGCCCGTCGTGAGGTAGATCGCCGACTCGGCGCCGTAGGTATGCGCGGCCATGCGGCCGAGCTTCTCGCGGATCATGCCGAAGTCGATGATCGGCTTCTTGAACTGCAGCCGGTCGCGGCCGTGCGCGACGGCGGACTCGACGAGCCCCTTCGCCGCGCCGGTGCAACCCGCGCCGAGCGAGAGCCGGCCCGTTGCGAGCGTCTCGAGCGCGATGCCGAAGCCTTCGCCCGGAGGACCGACGAGGCGATCCGCGGGCACCATCACGCCCTGGAAAGCGAGCTCGGTCGTCGAGGTCCCGCGGATACCGAGCTTGTGCTCGGAGGGCCCGTTCGAGAAGCCGGGCTGTCCACGCTCGACGATGAACCCCGAGACGCCGCGTTCACCCGCGTGCCCGGGCCCGCCCTCGGTCTTGGCGAAGACGGTGAATACGTCGGCCCAGCCGCCGTTGGTGATCCAGATCTTGTTGCCGTCGAGCTTGAACGCTCCCTTGGACTCGTCCCAGACCGCGCGTGTGCGTAACGACGCGGCGTCGGAGCCGGCGCCCGGCTCGGTGAGCGCGAACGCGCAGATCGTCTCGCCGCTCGCGACGCCCGGCAGGTAGCGTTCTTTCTGTTCCTTCGAGCCGAAGAGCAGGATCGGCCGCGCGCCGATCGAGAGATGCGCGCCGAGGAAGACCGCGAGCGAGGCGTCCGTGCGGGTCACTTCCTCGACGAATCGGCAGTAGGAGGTATAACCCAGACCTGCGCCGCCGTATTCTTCGGGCACGGTAAGGCCGAGCATTCCCAACTCGCCCATGCCCCGACGGACCGCCGCCGGGATCTCCTGCTCGCGATCGATCGCCTCGGGATCGAGGCTCTCGCGCGCCCACTCGCGAAACGCCTCGACGGCCAGGTCGGCGCTCTCTTTCTCGCCGGGTTCTTGCTCGGGGTAGGGATAGATGGTCTCGGCGTCGATCTTTCCGAGAAAGAGTCCGCGCGCCGCGGCGCGAGGCTCGACGGTCCGCAACATGCTCATGCGCAAGGTCTCCGCTGCTGCCGAGTCGCGCGTCCTGAACCGCACGCTCGACCGGTTGTTCGGGGCGCTCGGGGTGCGCGAGGCACTCGCTCCGAACGCGAGGGCGACACGCTACCACGCTCCGAGGTTTCGCGGTTTTGCGGCTACCGCCGCGCGCGCTCGCGCCCCAGATTGGACCGGGCAAGGAGCGAGCCTGCCGAAGGGGCTCGGCCCGAGGGGAAGGAGCGGGCCGCCGCCAACGGCTCGTTCCGAGGGGGGCGAGGAGAGCGCTGTGATCGATCGCCGTCGGGATCCGGCCGACGTGTCGTCCCTGCCCCCGGCTCAGTCCGTGAGCGAAGCACACGCCATCGCGATTCTCCGCGAGCAAGAAGCGCGCGAGCGTCCGCGCGGCAGACATCCGGGAACGCTCGGCGGATCGTTCGTCGTCGACGAGACGGGGATCGTGCGCGCCTTCGACCGAGGCATGGAGCGCATGCTCGGCTGGGCGGCGCAGGACGTCATCGGCCGGCACAAGAATTTCGGCGTGTATGGCACCGCCGACGAACTCGGCATTCGCCCTTACGAGTTGCGGCCGCTCTTCCACGGCGTGCTGCCTCCGCCGACTGCGAAGCGGCACACGCGTTTGCTTCTCACGCGCAAGGACGGCGTGATGCTCGACGTCGCGGCGCGCATCGTTCCCGGCTACGGCCGCGGCAAGCCGATCGGCGTCGAGGTCGATCGCGTCATCGCGCGCTTCGGCCGGCCCGCCGGTGTCGAGCAAGACGTGCCGCTGGACCCCGTCACGGAGCTTCCGACGCGCGCGGTTCTCCAGGCGAGACTGCGCGCCGCCGTCGAGAGCGCCCGCGAGCGCGGACTGCCCGTCTCGGTGCTCGCCGTCGACATCGACCATCTGCGCTCGATTTACGCGCAGGGCGGCACCGCGCGTGGCGACGCGGCGGCGCGCGAGATCGCGGGCGTCCTGCGCGCGACGGTGCGCGAGACGGATGCGATCGCGCGTCTCGAAGACGGCGACTTCAGCGTGCTGCTCGACGGCGCGTCGCGCGGCGACGCCCGCCGTGTCGGCGGACGCATCCGCGCGTCGATCGAAGAAACGGAGTTGCTGCGCGCCTCGCGCGAAGGCTCGATCAAGGCGACGGTCAGCATCGGGGCCGCGTGCTTCCCCGCCGACGGCGAACGTGGCGACGAACTGCTCGCGCGCGCGCACCTGGCGCTCGCGGAGGCGCAGCGGCTGGGCCGCAATCGCGTCTGGTGCTATGTGCGCCGGCCTCGGCTACTCGCGCACTTTCCGGTGTACTTCGACGGACCTGTGCCCGCGCTGCTCGGCCAAACCCACGACGTCTCGTCGTCCGGCCTGTTCGTGCACGCCGACGATCCACTGCCGCAGGGATCGCGCCTCGCGCTCGCGCTCGACCTCCCGGAGGGCGAAGGCATCGTCCACCTCGTCGGCCGCATCGCGCGGCGCGTGGCGGCGGCGCTTCCTGCCGCGACGGGGCTGGGCATCGAGATCGAGCGTCTCGAACGCAACGACCGCTCTCGGCTCGAGCGCTACTTGCAGGTACTGCGCGCCCTGCAGGCGAACGACGACGATCACCTCGCCCACGAGGGGCGGGCCGACACCACGTCCTCGCACGGATGCTGACGGAACGGTAATCAGCGGGCGCCGGGCGCTCTGCTACCATGCCGCCGCCGCACAGCTCCAGGTGTTGCGGCGGGGTGGTGCATGGCTGATCTGCGCGCGTCGTCTCCTTCTTCCTCGCGTCGAAACTCGCATCGAGCTGCGCCGCGGGCCTTGCTCGCGCGCGCGGCGTGCTGCGCGCTCTCCATTGCTGCCGCGGGCGCGGTCTTGTCGAGCGCGGCATTTGCGGCGACGCGCGTCTGCTCGCGGATCGAGATCTACGCCGCGGGCGCGTCCGAGCAGGCACCGGGCGCGCCGGCGGGATGCGTCGCGTGGCTCGGCGCGGAGCCGGGCGCGAGCACTCATGCCAACGCTGCGCTGGTGCTCACGCCCGGAGACTTCGCCGCCGGACGTATCGATCGCGGCTCCGCGGCAGCCGTGATCGGCCGCGTGCTCGTGCTCGGCATCGGCAGCGGGTTCACAGAGGACGACGGCCAGAACTCCGGCCCCGACGACGTCTTTCGCACGCGCGGCGAGCCCGCACTTGCCCGCGCACGCGAGGCTCTTGCGAAGCGCGCGGCCGCGCAGGCCGCGGCTGGTGCAAGCGCGGCTGGCGAGAATCCTGCCGACGAGCGCGGCGCGATTCCCGAACCGGCGCTCGCGCTGCTCGCGCGAGGCGGCACCAGCGAAGAGCCGCTCTGCTCGTCGACGCTGCATGGGCTGCTCGCGCTCTTCGACGTGCGCCGCGTCGTCGTCCCCGCGAGCGGCGATCGCTCGCAGACGTGGTGCGGCGGGCGGCTCGTCGAGCTCGCGCGCGGCGAGAGGCTCGTCCTCGATCGCGGCGGCGTCGTCAGCGAAGGGCCCGCCGGGCGCGCCGTGCTCGAACCCTCGGACCTCGATGTCGAGCGCTATCTGCTCGAAGCGGACGTCGTGGAGATGACCGACGCCGAGCGCGGGATCACCAAGCCGCTGAAGGTCGTCCTCGATCGCGGCGGCGACCGGCGGCGCGCGCTCTTCAAGCCGATCGATCTGCGCAAAGAGGGCCGCTACAAAGAGCGCGACTTCCGCACCGAGATGATCTTCGAGGACAGCTTCCGCTTCGAAATCGCCGCCTACCGGCTCGACCGCGCGCTCGGCCTCGACATGACGCCCGTCGCGGTGATCCGCGAGGTCAAGGGCCAGCGGGGCGCGCTCATCGAGTGGGTCGACGACGCGCTCACCGAGCCCGACCGCGGCGAGCAGCGGCTCGCGCCGCGCGATCCGCGCCTGCTCGTCGTGCAGCGCGAGGCGATGCGCGTCTTCGACGCGCTGATCCTCAACACGGACCGTACGACGTACAACATGCTCTACACGATTTCCGACTGGCGCCTCCACGCGATCGATCATTCGCGCTCGTTCCGGCGCGCCGACTCGCTCCCGCCCGAGTACGGCAAGGACGTACCGCTGCGCATCACGATGCACCTTCTCGACGAGCTGCGCGGGCTCTCACGCGAGAGCGTCGAGGCGGTCATCGGCGACATGGTCGACAAGCTTCAAGTTCGCGCGCTCTTGAAGCGGCGCGACGAAATCCTCGAGCGCGTCGAAGCGGACCGGAAGCGCTACGGCGACGCGATCGTCTTCGCCGACGGCCACGGGGCGATCGCTTCCCGGTGATCCGAGCCCGGAAGGGGTCGTCCATGGTGCGCCCTGGCTCCGCGCCCTACCTTCGAACGTGGAGGTCACCGCGAAGGTCAGACGCCTGTGGTGAACCACGCCCGATCGACCCGCCGTTCGCTATCGTTCGCGTTCGCATTGACTCTTGCCTGCTCGTTCGGCGCGGGCGCGCTGGCGGATGACGATTCGCCACGACGAGGCTTCCTCCACCTTCGCGATCACCCCTTCGTCGCCGAGCGCGGCGTCGACGTCGCCCCGTCCGCGCCCCCGAGCCTGCTGCGGCGCGCCTACCGGGCCAGAGAGCGCGGGCTCTACCTCGTGCGATTCGACGCGCCGATCGAGGACGCGTGGCGCGAGGCGCTCGAGGCGAAGGGCGCGCGCGTGCTTGCTTACGTTCCCGATCACGCGCTGCTCGTGAAGATGACGCCCGAGGTGAAACGCGCGCTCGATGCGGCGACCTTGGAACGCGGCGACGGCGAGAGCGGCCCCTTGCGCTGGATCGGCGTCTTCGAACCCGCCTACCGCATCGCACCCGAACTGCTCGACGCCGAGGGCTTCGTCACGGTGAACGTCACGCTCGTTGACGACGACGAGGGCCGCGCGCTGGCCGCCGCAATCGGACGCACGGGTGGCTGGCGCCTCGAGCCCACCGGCCGCGGGCGCTTCATCACGGGCATCGCCGAGGTACCCGCCGTGCATCTCGAGGCGTGGACCTTCGAGCGCTCGCTCGTGCGCATCGATCGCTGGACGCCCCCGCAGCTCTTCTGCGAAGTCGGCGCGCTCAACATGGCGGGCGGCCGCGTCGACGGGACGGCGCCAGGCTTCGGGCTCGCGGGTGTCGACTACCTCTCGTGGCTCGAGGATCGCGGATTCGACATCGACGAGCCGTGGGACGTCGTCGTGAACGTCGTCGATACGGGACTCGACCTCGGAATGGCCGCGGGAACATGGCATCAGGATCTGCTCGGCCCGGCGGGGCAGAGCCGCGTGCTCTTCGTCAACGACTGGACGTCCGACGAGGGCACGACGCGCGAAGGCAAGGACGGCAACGGTCACGGCACGTCGTGTGCGGGCGTCGTCGGCGGCTACAACGACGACACGGGCTGGGGGACGACGACGGTCGGCACGCAGGGTTATCGCTTCGGCCTGGGCGTGGCGCCGCTCGCGCGCTTCGGCGCGTCGAAGATCTTCACGTTCGCGGGCGCGAGCGAGGCGTTCCCACCGTCCTTGCTCGAGCAGAGCGCGCACGAGGGAGGCGCGCGGATCAGCAGCAATAGCTGGGGCTACGGGACCTACCCTTACGGCTCCGCGTCCGCGACCTACGACGAGATCGTGCGCGACGCGCGGCCGGACCTGCCGG
>CAZPJJ010000285.1:0-5744 GCA_964586535.1 uncultured Acidobacteriota bacterium
TGCGACCGCCTCACTCACCGCAGCCGCCTCACTCACCGCAGCCGCCTCACTCACCGCAGCGGCACCACTCGTCGCCGCCGCTAATCCCGTCGCCGCCGCTGATCTCGCCACCGCCGCTGAGCTCGTCGCCGCACCGCGACCCCCGCACCTCACGCGATGCCCGACGCGCTCTCCGTGCCGCTGAGGGATCGAAGCACCGATGGGCGCACCGTATCTAACGCGGCGAGCGCCCCCATTCGCGCATCGACCGCGGCAACCCCCCGCCACCTACCCATCGAACGAGGCGAATCCCTCTGCAGGCACCGCAGAGGCGCGTCGGTCAGTGCGTCAATCCGAACGCGTAGTAGACGGCGGAGAGCAGCGCGAGCACGGCGACGGGCGCGGTGACGTCGCGGGCCCGTCCCGAGGCGATCTTCATCACGGGGTAGAGCACGAGCCCGGCGGTGAGTCCGTTGGCGATGTTGTAGGTGAGCACGATGACGAGCAGCGTGGCGGCGGCGGGGAGGGTCTCGGTGAGGTCCTCGAAATCGATGTGGACGATGGAGCGCAGCATGAGCACGCCGACGACGACGAGCGGCGGTCCGTAGGCGAACGCAAGCGCCTGCACGGGGGCGAGCAGCGGCGCGAGGGGAAGCGCGAGCGCGAAGCAGAGCGCGGTGACGACGGACGCGAGGCCGGTGCGCGCGCCCTCGCGAACGCCGGTCGCGGACTCGATATAGGCGCCGGCGGTAGTGGTACCGACGAGTCCGGCGAGAGTGCTGGCGACGGCGTCGGCCATCATCGGCTTCTCGATGTCGGGGAAGTGCCCGCGCTCGTCGAGCATGTCGCCCTGGGCGCCGACGCCGATGAGCGTGCCGATGGTGTCGAGGAAACCCATGAGGAAGATGGTCAGTAGCACGGGCAGGAACGAGGGCTCGAGGGCGCCGCTGAGGTCGAGCGCGAAGGCGATGGGCGCGAGCGAGTACTCGCCGGTGAAGGGTAGCGCGACGATGCCGGTGGGGGCGGGCGCGAGGCCGAGCGCGAAACCGGCGAGGCCGGTGAGCGCGATGCCGACGAGGATGGCGCCGGGGACGCGGCGCGCGATGAGCACGGCGGTCATGGCGATGCCGGCGATGGCGATGAGCACGCCGGGATCGCCGATGGCGCCGAGTTTGACGGGGACGGCGGGCGCGCGCAGGAGACCGTCGGCGCCGGTGAGCGCTGCGGCGGGCATGCCGGCGGCGCCGCTGGTGACGATGCCGGATTCGTAGAGCCCGATGAAGGCGAGGAAGAGCCCGATGCCGGCGGCGAAGGCGTGCTTGAGGCTGGTGGGGAGCGCGTTGGCGAGGCGTCCGCGCCAACCGAAGGCAGTCGTGGCGACGAAGATGAGCCCGCCGAGGAAGACCGCCGCGAGCGCCTGCTGCCAGGTGTATCCGAGCGCGCCGACGACGGTGAAAGCGATGAAGGCGTTCTCGCCCATGTAGGGCGCGATGGCGATCGGGCGGTTGGCCCAGAGCGCCATGAGCAACGTGCCGGCGATGGCGACGACGATGGTCGCCGTGGTCGAGGCGCCGGCGGGCAGTCCCGCGGCGGAGAGGATCGCGGGATTGACGACGACGATGTAGGCCATGGTGAGGAAGGTCGCGAGGCCCCCGAGGACCTCGCGGCCGATGGTCGAGCCGCGGCGTTCGATCTGGAAATACCGCAGCAGGGCTTCCCTCACCTACCGACCTCTCCGCTACGAGAGCAGTTCGAAGATCCCCGCGGCGCCCATGCCGCCGCCGATGCACATCGTGCAGAGTCCGTAGCGCGCACGGCGCCTTTTCATCTCGGCGAGCAGCGAGGCGGTGAGCTTGGCGCCGGTGCAGCCGAGCGGATGCCCGAGCGCGATCGCGCCGCCGTTGACGTTGACGCGCGCGGGGTCCATCTCGAGTTCGCCCATCACGGCGAGGCCCTGCGCGGCGAAGGCCTCGTTGAGCTCGATGACTTCCATGTCGGCGAGCGTGAGCCCGGCCTTCGCGAGCGCCTTGCGCACGGCGGGCACGGGGCCGATGCCCATGATCTCGGGCGGGACGCCGGCGACGGCGTAGGCGACGAGGCGCGCGACGGGCGTGAGCCCGAGTTCTTTGAGCGCGGCCCCGCTGACGACGACGGTCGCGGCGGCGCCGTCGGAGACCTGCGAGGCGTTGCCGGCGGTGACGACGCCGCCCGCGCGAAACACGGGCTTGAGCTTGGCGAGCGCCTCGAGGGTGGTGTCGGCGCGCGGTCCTTCGTCGACGTCGAAGACGAGCTCGCGGGAGATGGACTTGCCGTCGACGAGCCCGGCCTGCTTGACGGTGACGGGAACGATCTCGTCCGCAAAGCGCCCCTCGCGGATCGCGGCGAGCGCTTTCATGTGGCTGTCCATGGCGAAGCGGTCCGCATCCTCGCGCGAGACGCGATTGCGCGCGGCGAGGTTCTCGGCGGTGTTGCCCATGTCGAGATAGACCTCGGGCGCGAGCGCGACGATCTCGGGGTCGGGCAGGAAATTGAAGCCGCCCATGGGCACGGAGGACATCGACTCGACGCCACCGGCGACGACGATGTCGGCGTGGCCGACTCCGATCGCCTGCACGGCGTGCGCGATGGACTGCAGGCCGGAAGAGCAGAAGCGGTTGATGGTCTCGGCGGGCACCTCGACGGGAAGACCCGCCTTGTGCGCGACGATGCGCGCGAGGTTCATGCCCTGCGCGCCCTCGGGCATCGCGCAGCCGAGGATGACGTCGTCGACGCGCGCCGCCTCGATGGCGGGGACGCGCGCCAATGCGCCGGAGACGGCGGCGGCGCCGAGGGTCTCGGGCCGGGTCGCGCGCAGGGTGCCGCGATTGGCGCGGCCGACGGCGGTGCGCACGCTGCTGACGATGAAGGCCTCGTTCATGGCGTCAATTCCTCAGCGGCTTGCCCGTGGTCAGGATCGCCGCGATGCGTTCGTGGGTCTTCTTTTCTCCGAGCAGCGACAAGAACACCTCGCGTTCGAGGCCGAGGAGGTAGTCTTCGGGAACGCGCTGCGGCGCCTGGAGATCGCCGCCAGTGAGCACGTAGGTCATGCGCGCCGCGAGATGGCGGTCGTACTCCGAGGCGAAGCGTCCCTGCGCGAGGTTGTAGGCGGCCTGCTCGAGTTGCGCGCGGCCGGAATTGCCGACGACGAGGATGTCGTCCTTCGCGGGCGGCAGGTAGCCCTGGCGCGCGAGGCGCAGGACTTCGTGCTTGGCGACGAAGAGCCGCCGCGCCGCGTGCATGACGATCGGCGCGCCGGGTGCGAGGAAGCCGAGCTTCTTGGCCTCGACGGCGCTGCCCGCGACGCGAGCCTGGCCGACGGTTTTGAATGCCTGGACGACAAAAGCCTGCACGTGCGCGAGTTCCTCGGTGGCGGCGCGGGTCGAAGCCCACGCGGCCATGCGCGCCATGCCGGTGCCGGCGGGAATGAGCCCGACTCCGAGTTCGACGAGGCCGGCGTAGGTCTCGGCGGCGGCGACGGGGTTGGGACAGGCCATGGTCATCTCGCAGCCGCCGCCGAGGGTCTTACCGCGCGCGGCGACGACGACGGGCTTGCGTGCGTAGCGCAGGCGCGAAACGACTTCCTGGAAGCGCGCGACGAGCGCGCCGATCTCGGCGAAGCGCTTGGCTTGGCCGAGTTCGGCGATCTCGGCGAGGTTGGCGCCGACGGAAAAGTTCTCGCCGTCGTTGCCGACGACGAGGCCTTCCCAGGGACCTTCCTCGACGAGGCGGATCGAGGTGTCGAGGCCCTCCATGACGGCGCGCGAGAGCGCGTTGGCCTTGGAGCGGAACTCGTAGAGCAGCACGCCGTCGCCCATGTCGTGAAGCGCGCCCTCGTCGTTGGCGAAGACGGGCGCGGACGAGCGGGCGGCGACGCCGGCGGCGGTGATCTCGTCGGCTTCGACGGGCTCGGCGATGAAGTCCTTCGCCGCGAGCGAATAGACCTGGCGCGCGGTCTGGGCGCCCTGGTAGAAGCCGGTCGCGCCGCTCTTCGCGAGGTCGTCGACCCACGCGGGTACATCGAGCCCGGCGGCACGCATCGCGGCGAGACCTTCTTGGAATCCGAGGGCGTCCCAGGTCTCGAAGGGCCCGAGCGACCAGCCGAAGCCCCAGCGCATCGCGCGGTCGACATCGACGGGGCCGTCGGCGATCTCGGGGAGACGGCGCGCCGCGTAAGCGAGCGTGCCGAGCACGAGGGTGCGGAAGAGCTGGCCGCCGCGCCCCTCGTCCACGAGCAGCGCGCGCAGGCGCTTGGGAAGCCCCCCCGCGCGTTTGAGCGCGTCGAGGTCGCCGAGTGCCGGCGGACGCGCCTGGACGTAGGTACGGGCGGCGGGGTCGAGCACGAGGATGTCCTTGCCCTGCTTCTTGTAGAAGCCGGCGCCGGACTTCTGCCCGAGCGCGCCCGCGGCGACGAGCGCCTCGAGGACGGCGGGCACACGGAACACGGCGCGGCTCTCGTCGTGCGGCACCGCGCCCTCGAGGTGGCGCGCGACGTGGACGAGCGTGTCGAGCCCGACGACATCGGCGGTGCGGAAGGTCGCGGACTTCGGCCGGCCGATGAGCGGGCCGGTGAGCGCGTCGATCTCCTCGATCGTGTAGCCGCTCTCGACCGCGCCGATCGCGAGCATCATCGAGTAGACGCCGACGCGATTGGCGATGAAATTCGGCGTGTCCTTGGCGACGACGACGCCCTTGCCGAGGTGGACGCGGGCGAAGCGCGCGATTGCCTCGACGACGGCGGGGTCGGTGTCGGCCGCGGGAATCAGCTCGAGGAGTTCGAGGTAGCGCGGCGGATTGAAAAAATGCGTGCCGAGGAAACGCTTGCGGAAGGACGGGCTGCAGCCCGCGGCGATGTCCGCGATCGAGATGCCGCTCGTGTTCGACGAGACGATCGCACCGGGCGACAGGTGCGGTTCGAGGCGTTCGAAGAGCTGCTGTTTGGCGTCGAGTTTCTCGACGATGGCCTCGATGACCCACTCGGCCTTCGCCAGCCGCGGCAGGTGCTCGTCGAGATTGCCGAGCGTGACGCGCGCGGGCGCGCGGTCGTCGAAATACGGCGGCGGTTTGAGCTTGGAGAGGCGCGCGAAGGCGCCCTCGACGATGGCGTTCTTGGGCCCCTCCCCGGGGGCGATGTCGAGCAGGTGGACCTCGAGGCCGGCATTGGCGAGATGAGCCGCGATCTGCCCGCCCATCACGCCCGCGCCGATCACGGCGGCGGTGCGGAAAGGCAGGAGCCGGGGATGCTCGCCCGCGGAATTGGTCATGGGAGCCTCCGGGATATCGGTGAGGACGCGTCGCTCCTTTGCGGGAAGCGCGCGTTTCGTCACGCGAGAGGCTGCATTATCCGGGGCTTTGCCGAGACGCGGCAAGCATCTCGCCGCGCCTCGGCGTCTCCTCGTCAGGCAGGAACGGAAACCGGCGCGATCTCCAGCCCCCCCGCTCCGCGGGTCACGCGGACGTGCGCGCCTTCGGCGATCGCCCCGCTGACCAGCGCCTTGGCCAACGGCGTCTCGACGAGCCGCTGGATGGCGCGCTTGAGCGGCCGCGCGCCGAACTTGGCGTCGAAGCCGGCTTCCGCGATGAAGTCGAGCGCCTCGCGATCGACATCGAGCGTGAGCCGGTAGGACTCGAGGCGCTTCGCCAGCCGCGCGATCTGCAGTTCGACGATGTGGCGCAGCGCGTCCGCGCCCAACGGGCGGAAGACCAGCATCGCGTCGAGGCGGTTGATG
>CAZPJJ010000286.1:0-5736 GCA_964586535.1 uncultured Acidobacteriota bacterium
CGCAGCATGGCGTACACCAAGGACCACTATTTCAAAACCCCCGAAGAGATGTGGGAGCGATTCGCGTGGCGCGAGGACGCGCTGCTCAACACGCTCGACATCGCCGACCGCTGCGACGTCAAACTGGATTTCAAGCAGTATCACGTGCCGGACTTTCCCGTTCCCGCCGAGTCGACCACCGAGTCGCACTTCCGCGAGGTCGTGCGCAAGGGGTTCGCGGAGCGACTCGAGGTCTGGCGCCGACTCGAGACCGAAGGACGGCTTCGGCATGCGATCGGGGACTACGAAGAACGGCTCGTCCGCGAGATCGACACGATCATCGCGATGGGATTCGCGGGCTACTTCCTCATCGTGTGGGATTTCATCCGTCACGCGCGCGAGCACGGGATTCCGGTTGGCCCCGGACGCGGCTCCGCGGCTGGCTCGCTCGTCGCGTACTGTCTGCGCATTACGGATATCGACCCGCTCGAGTACGACCTGCTCTTCGAGCGCTTCTTGAACCCCGAGCGGGTCTCGCTTCCCGACATCGACATCGATTTCTGTTTCCGGCGGCGCGCTGAAGTGATCGACTACGTCACGCAGCTCTACGGCCGGGATAACGTCGCGCAGATCATCACCTTCGGTACGATGCTCGCCAAGGCCGCGGTCCGCGATGCGGGGCGCGTGCTCGACATGCCCTTCGCCGACGTCGACCGGCTCGCGAAGCTCATCCCGGACGAGCTCGGTACGAAGTTGGCCAAAGCGATCGAGGATGTTCCCAAACTGAAGGAATTCTACGACGCCGACGCCGCCGTGCGCGAGCTGCTCGATGTGGCGTTGCGTCTCGAGGGCCTCTCGCGGCACGCAAGCACGCATGCGGCGGGCGTCGTCATCACGCCGAAACCGGTGACGGAGTACGCACCGCTCTTCAAGTCAAGCAAGGACGAAATCACGACGCAGTGGGCCAAGGACGAGGTCGAAGCTGTCGGCCTGCTCAAGATGGACTTCCTCGGCTTGAAGACGCTGACGTTGATCTCGGACGCGCTGGAATCGATTCGCGGCTCGGGTCGGGATGCTCCGGATCTCGAGTCATTGGCGCTCGACGACCGACCCACGCTCGAGCTCTTCGGGCGCGGCGACACCTCGGGAATCTTCCAGTTTGAATCCTCGGGAATGCGCGACATTTTGCGCCGCTTGAAACCCGAACGCTTCGAAGATCTGATCGCGCTCAACGCGCTCTATCGCCCGGGTCCGCTGGGCTCGGGAATGATCGACGATTTCATCCTGCGCCGGCACGGGCGGGTCGAAGTCGAGTATCCACATCCGCTCACGAAGGAGATTCTCGAGGAGACGTACGGCGTCATCGTCTATCAGGAGCAGGTGATGCAGATCGCGTCGCGAATGGCGGGCTACAGCCTCGGGCAAGCCGACCTGCTGCGACGTGCGATGGGCAAGAAGAAGGCCGATGTGATGGAGAAGGAGCGCGCGAGCTTCGTCTCGGGCGCGTGCGAGCGCGGCATCGGACAGGCCGACGCGGAGCGCATCTTCGATCTCATGGCTCATTTCGCGGGCTACGGTTTCAACAAGTCGCACTCAGCGGCATACGCCCTCGTCGCCTACCACACGGCCTACCTGAAGACGCACTACCGCGGGCACTTCCTTTCCGCGGTGTTGACGAACGACAAGGACAACACCGACAAGCTCGTCGAGTACATCAACGAGTGCCGCGAGACCGGTATCCCCATCCTTCCTCCGGACGTCAATCGCTCGCAGGCGATTTTCACCGTCGAGGGCGAGGGGATCCGCTTCGGCCTCGCCGCGGTCAAGGGCGTCGGCGAAGGGGCGGTCGAGGCGATTCTCGAGGCTCGGGATCGCGTCGGTGCGTTCAAGGATCTGGCTACGTTCTGCGCCGAAGTTTCGCGACGCGTGCTCAATCGCAAAGTCGTGGAATCGCTCGTCAAGGCGGGTGCGCTCGACGGACTGGGCGAACGAGCTGCCCTGCTCGCCGGTCTCGATGCGGCGCTCGAGCACGCGAATCGCGTCGCCGAAGAGCGAGCGTCCGGGCAGACGTCCCTCTTCGGCGGCGATACGCTGCCAGCCGTCTCGGAGATGGCCTTGCCCGTCGTTCCGCCGATGCCGAAGCGCGAGCGGCTCGCCGGCGAGAAGGAAGCGCTCGGGTTCTACCTCTCCGGGCATCCGCTCGACGAGCACAAGGACAAGCTCGATCTCGTCACGACGCACCGCGTCGCCGACATCGCGATGCGCAGCGGCGATATGCTCGTGGGCGGGCTCGTGACCGCGCTCAAGCGGCGCCGTGTCAAGAAGACCGGCGAGTGGATGGCGGCGTTCGTCCTCGAAGACACGACCGGTCATGCCGAGTGCGTGGTCTTCCCGAAGCTCTTCCGCGAGGTCGGCGACCTGCTTGTCGACGATCGCGCCGTTGTCGTGAAGGGCAAGGCGGAAAGCCAGGAGGGCGATGCCCGGATTCTGGCCGAATCGATCGTGCCACTGGAAGAGGCACGATCGCGATCGATCGAGGCGGTTACACTCATGCTCGACGCCGAAGAGGCGAACGATCTCCTTCTCGAGCGGTTGGACGAGTTGATCGGCGATCATCCGGGGAACGTCCCTGTCTTCTTGGAGGTGTTGAGGCGCCCGAGCTTCCGCGTCGTGCTGCAGGTCGAAGATGCGCGCAGCGTTCAGGCGGATCGTCACTTCGTGCAACTCGCGGAACGAGTGCTCGGCGCGGGAAAGGCGCGGTTGGGACGCCCAGGCTGATCCGCTCGCGGCAAGCGGGCTTGTTGGCAGGGAGTCTGGGCCTCACGGTTCGATGACGTAGCGCGTTCGCGAGCGGACGCGGCCGCCGCCCTTCACGTCGATTTGCACGTCATGCATCCCCGGATCGTCGACCGGCGCGGCGAAGCCGATACGGTACTGGCTGCGGAGGTGGGCGACGACCTCGTCGAAGATGCCTGCCAACGCGGTGCCCTCTTGGAGCGTCCAGAATCCGCCACCGGTTTCGGTTGCCAACCGCTCCAGATCCGCGCGCGACTTGCTTCCCGCTTCAGGGACTCCCATCGCGAAGATCATCACGTCGGCGGCGAGAGCGCGTTCGATGACGATCTCCGCGGGTGTCAGGCTCACACGATCTTCGCCGTCGGAGAAGAGCACGATCGCCTTGCGACCCTCGCGAAGCCGGATGTCGTCGATCGCGGGAAGGAGCGCGTCGAAGAGCGCGGTCTGCCCACCGGCGCGGATGCCCTCGAGAGCCCGAGCGAGTTCCTCCGGTGAACTCCCGGCGGGGGCGAGCCGTCGCCAAGATTGATTGAATGCGTAGAGCGCGAGAGAACGTGCCTCCGGCAGCGCCTCGGAGAAACGGATCGAAGCGCTCCTCAAGTCGTCGAGGCGGCGCGTGACGCTATCGCTGGTATCGAGGACGAGCACGATGTGCAGAGGTGCATCGCCGCCAGGCGCGACGTCGATGTCCAGACGGCGGCCTGCTTCCGTCACGACGAAGTCGCCGGGCGCGACGTTCGTCAGCGGAACTCCCCGGCCATCGAAAACCACCGGGTAGAGTTGCACGCGGCGGACGTCCAGGACCTGGCCGATTCCAGCGACGCCGGTCCTCACTGCCGTGCGATCGACGATTCGCCCCCCAGCGTAGGCGACCGCGCGCAGTTCCGCGCCGCGTTTCGATTCGGCGGGTTCCCACCGGCCCGACCAGGGGGCGCGGTCGAGAGAAAGTACGAGTCTTCCGCTCTCGAAGACGTCGATGCGATCGAGTCCCCGGTCGTCCGGCGTGACGGCGAACGAGACGAGTGTCGGACCGGAGATCGACTCGCCGGGTGACGGAGCCGTGAAGCGGATGCCGTCGGCCAGCGTCGCTGGCGCGAGACATGCCGCGATCAGGAGGCTAGCAAGAAGCGGCCCGATAGGACGCAACGTCTCATCCACCTCTCGAGATCGGAGTCGCTGAGAGAATTCACCCACGAGGTCCATGCCTCGTGATCACGTTCGCTATCGGCGCGGGGGCCGGCGGCGAGGTCGTCGAGTGCTGCGAACATCGCCTCGGGAACGAGCTCCCGCGCAAGCCCGCGCGCCTCGGCGAGGACCTTCACTCGGGCGAAGAGAGAGTCGTACTGAGCCCGCAGGAGCGACTCTATCGACGATTCGCCGTCGAAGGCTTGGAGCGGGGAGGCCGTTTCGGAACGCTCCGCGGGTTCCTGGAGGAGCCATCCCAGGAACCTGCCCTCTCGATTCGGCGGCTCGACGTTGGGTCCTTTTCCCGCGAACCTCCCGAGCGCCAGCCAACGCGCGGCGGCGAGGGGAATCTCCGTTGCCGAGCCGAAGGGAGCGTTGAAGCAGCCTTCCCGCTGTCTGGCGAACGGCGTGACGGATTGCCACGCGCCATCTTCCGGGTTTCCGCTGCGTCGCACGGGATCGAGCACTCGGTGCGCCGAGTGCCGCGCTGTGCTCGTCGCATCCCAAAGCGGAGAAGGCGAGCGAGCGTCCAGAGCGAGTCCATAGACGAACGCGACGAACCAGCGCCTCACGAGGTGGGCCAAGTACTCCTCGAAGGCCGCCGCGCTGCCGCTCGTCAGGAGCGACTCCGCCAGGGATCGCCTTGCTTCGAGAGTGGCGGCCTCGCGCAAAGGGTCGTCGGAGATCCAGCGCGCGCAGAGCGCATCGTGTGGAAAGTCCAGCGCGGGAGGCTCGAACGAGAGGAACGCGCCGAGGGCAGCGCGCGCGATCTCAGCTCGTCGCGGATTCTCGTCCGCATCGGGTGCGAAGAGCGGGAGGAACGCCCGTGAAAGTCGCGCTAGCGCTTCGGGTGGCGGAGTGCGCTGTGCGACGAGAAGCCTGGCGAGGGCTTGACGGCGCTCCGTCGCCGTGGGAAGTCGAAAATCCAGCCCCTGGAACTTGAAGACGATGGCTGGTCTCTCGCCGACCAGCCCGTGGACGAGAGCTTCTTCGATCGAGTCACGGCCAGGAGCGCGCGTTCCGCCTTTCTGCGAGAAACCAGACGCGAAGCTCTGCAGCCAAATCGCCTGCCGAAGAGGAATCGACGGCGTCATGGCCGGGTTGTCGTGGATTGCGATCCATTCCGAGAATGCATCTGCGAGAAACGCGGTGTCGGCTGCGCCAAGTTGGCGGGCGACGCGAAGCAGAACCAGGCCGGATTGAAAAGACAGGGCGACGCTGGCTCGCGTATTGCGTGCCGCGCCTCTTGGTTCGCCGACGAACCAGGCTGCCTTTGCATAGCGTGAGAGATCGTTTGTCGAGTCGATGACGATGCCGTCGAGAGCGACGAGAGCCGCGGAGGCGTTCGCGCCCAGAGAGAGCAGAGCCTCGATCGTCTCCGGCTCGTCCGTCAGTCCGGGAACCTCGCGGCCCAGTCGCGCGATGGCAACGACCGAGGAGGCGGGCATCCGTCCATGGCCTTGCTGAGTCGTGCGCCGGGCAATCGCGCCGAGAATGGGCATGGCGTCGTCGGGATCGAGTCCGCGAACGATCGCGCCGGCGCCGTCGAAACGCCCGCGGCCCGTGGGAGTCGAAGTCGTTTCGACGAGCGCCGCCAGAAGTCGCGGCTCCCGATTCGCGGAGAACGCTTCGGTCCATCGTCTTGCGCGCTCGGTCGGTGCCGACGAGAGCGCGACCCAGAGACGCCACGCATCGCGGTGTTTCGTGTCGAGCAGCGCGTGGACGAAGCGCATTCCCTCGCGAGGCGAGGTGCCGACGAGATCCTGCCAGAGGGAC
>CAZPJJ010000287.1:0-5708 GCA_964586535.1 uncultured Acidobacteriota bacterium
GATCGCTCACCGAAATCCCCGCCGCCTGCACCGAGAGCGCGATGCCCGCGAGACGCGCCACGCCTTCGAGGCGTGCGGCCCTTGCCTGTCGCAAGAGCGGATCGGCCGGAGCCGGACCCGCGTGCCGCGCGGCAACGGCGCGCGCCCACTCGCCCGCGAGCATGAGTTCGAAAGGCAGCACGCCCTTCGCCTGGAGCGTGTCGGCATCGATGCGCGTCAACGGCGGCAGCGAGTCGGGCACGAGCAGCGCGGCATCGCCGCTCGACACGGCCGAAGGATCCGTGGCGGGAAAGTGCGCGGTGAAGGGTCGTCCGTCCCTTGTCGCCGAGGGAAAGAGCGCCTGGCACGCGGGATCTCGCAGCGGAGCGAAGAGCTCGTCGAGAACGTGCGTCGCGGCCGCGGCTCGCTCACCCGCCGAGGCGACGCGGACCGGCACGACTTCGCGGAAGAGATCGGTCTGCAAGCGCTCGGGAATCTGCTTGGCCATGTCGAGCGGCGCGAGATTCGCGAGCGGCACGGTGTCGTCCGGTGGCGGAACCTCCGCTTCGGCGATCGCGAACCACGACGCCGAGCAAGCGACGAGGACCGCCGCGCGCACCGTTCGCCGAACGCGCGCCGCGGTCATCGCGGCGCCTTTCGAACGCTGCGCGGGTCGATGAGTACGCGCGATCCAACCGTGAGCCCGAGCCGGCGCGCCTCGCCCGCCGCCAACTCGATGACGAGCGAGCCCGGACGCTTGGGCTGGAAGTTAGGGCACGGTTGCGCTGTACACGGGGGAGTGTCGGGCGAGATGTCGACGACGACACCCTGTGCGTCGAGCCAGAGAATGTCGAGCGCGACTTTACAGTTCAGCATCCAGAACGGATGGTAGTCGGGTCGGTCGAGCACGAAGAGCATGCCCGTCCCCGGCGGAACATCGGTGCGGAACATCATCCCTTGCGCACGCTTGCGATCGGAGCGCGCCACCTCGAGGAGCAGTGGCACGCCGGCGGGCGTCGTCGCGAGCACGTGATCGTCGTCGGCGAGCGTGACCAACGGATTGCCCTCGGTGCCGGACTTGCGCTGCGCGGCGGCGGGTTCGCACGCGACGGATGCCGCCGCGAGGATCAGCGCGAGGACGAAAAGGAACGAGAGACACGAGCGCGCAGGGCGCCCGTCAGCGCGAGAGCTTGCCCGTGTCGATGACGATGTCTCGGCCGTCGCCGTCTCCACCCGGAAGCGAGTCGGAGCCGTAGCTGAGCACTTTGTAGCCCGATCCGGTGCGAAGGTAGCGCACGGGCTCGCCCCAGGGGTCGATGACGGGCTTGGAAAGCTGTTTCGTGAGCAGCTCATCGATCTCGCTCGGATAGCGGCCGTGGCGGCGGCGATATTGCTCCGCCGCTTGGGCGACCTCCCGCACGGCGTCCCATGCCTTGAGCGCAAGTCCGCGCGCGGCGGATTGCCTCAACGCATCGAGCGATTCTAGCTCGCGCCGTGCGCGCAACGCCGCCTTCGACTCGGGCCAGCGGTCCACCACGGCCTGGAGTTCGTCTCGAAGTTCGTCCAGCGGACGAGAAGGATCAGACAAGACCTGAGCGAGCGCCTGCTCCGCGTCGTCGTCCGCGCAGCCCGCGATCGCGAGCGTGAGGACCGCGATCGCCGCGACGGCGGCGAGCTTGACGAGCCTTTTCTCGGAAGTCGACCGGGCGCTCATCGTTGGCCTGCCTTTCTCCAACAATTTCGTCATTGTCGTCGCCGCGCGCAACATGAGCAGCAACAACGAACTAGGGCGCGTGCGATCGCATGCCAATCTCGTCGCTCGAAAAAAATCGACGCGAGCCTTGACCATCTCCAGAAGCGCTTGCGACAATCCACCCCGGTTCGGCGACGCCTCACGAAGCCCTCAATCGTCAAGCGCGACACGTCGCTCCGAACAACCATCGATCGACGGCGGTGGGAAGGCCGTCTGGTCACAGGGTCGTTCGCAGCGGTCGGCGAGGAAGGCCCTCGCGAGGCGAAGCCGTTTTGTTTTTCTCCCCCCGATTCGTTGGGCTGGCTCGCGGCGAGGGAGCTTCGAGAGGATGACGCGTCACCCGGTGTTCAGCGGCGCTTTCGCCGAGCATCTCTCGGCTCTCGCGTCGGCGGACTCGCAGCAGATCGAGTCGGCCCGCGAAGCGCTCGTCGCCGGCGGTGGCAGTGCCGTGCGAGCCCTCGTGCGAACTCTCGACACCGACGACGACCGGCTGCGGGTGCGTGCGATCGGGCTTCTAGGCCTTCTGGGCGATGCCCGCGCCGCACGTCCGCTCGCCGCGCTGCTCTTCGATCATTCGGCGACGGTTCGACGCGCCGCCGCGGGGGCGTTGGCACGGATCTCTTCGGAGGTGACCGTCCCCGCTCTCGTCGGCTATCTGCGCCGCGAGCCCGCGCTCGGCCTGCGCCGCGTCGCCGTGCGCGCGCTGGTGCGCCTCGTGCAAACGGGCCACGAAGAGCCGATTCGCGCGCTCCTCGACGTGGCCGCCGACACCGAGCAACCATCGTCGCTGCGCGCCGCCGCACTCGACGCGATGCCCTTCATCGCCGTCTCCGACGACGAAAGCAGCGTCGCGGCCTCGCGCACGCTGCTCCTGGGTCTCGCCAACGAACCGGCCGCCGAGGTCGCCACCAAGGCGCGCCGCTTGCTCGACTCCTCTGAGCTGCCGCGCGTGGAGCCGTGGGCGATGGAGCGCCTGCTCCGCGATCTCGCCTCGGAGCGCCAGCACGTCTGGCGCCGCGCTCTCGCGCTGCTAGGGCGCATCGGTGGCGCCGTCACCGAACCGACCGTGCAAGCTCTCCTCGCGCATCCACAAGACCGCGAGTTCGCGCGCCGCTGCGTACTGGTCCTGCGCGGGCTCTCGTCGCGCCAGCTCGCGCGGCTCGGCCCGCATCTCGACGCCGTCGCCGATCCCATTCCTCTCGAAGCGCTCGTCGAGATCGCCGCCTCGTGCGCGAGCCGCGCTCTCCTCGCCCGCCTCGCCGCGCTCATCGATCGTCTCGCCGCGCTTTCCGAGAGAGACGGCCCACAGCGCACCGCGCGAGCCCGCGCCCGCGCCCACCTCGCGCTCGCACGGGCGGGCTCGCGGCTCGCGATCAGCGACCTGCGGCGCATCCTCGAAGACCCGCGCTTCCCCATCGGACCCGATGTCATCGAGGCCGCGTCCACGATCGGCACCCGCCACGAGCTCTCGAGCCTGCTGCGCGCCTACATGCGCACGCGCGGTGTGCACCGGCTCGCTCTCCACGACGCCTTCCGAGACGTCGCGCAACGCGAGCGCATCCGCCGCACCGATCGCACCGTCGCCGTGCTTCCCGCCGACGAGCGCCGGGCCGCCATGCAGATCCTGGGGGCCTCGCCGCAGAACGGGGCACGACGCCGCCGTCTGCAGCGGCTGACCGGCACGCCCTTCTCCGGCTGAGCGGTCCGGCCTCGATCCGGCCGGAGACAGCCCCTGGCGGCAGAGGGCGGCGATTGGGAGTAGTCTCCACGCTTCCGTTTTTCACAGCGGCGAGCAGCGCTCGCAACGCGAAAGGCTCTCGATGTTGCGCGTCGGATTGAACGGCGCGGGCCGCATCGGCCGCGCCCTGCTGCGCATCCTGCGCGACGATCCGCATGTCTCCATCGTCGCGCTCAACGACGTGGCGGACCCGGCGTTGCTCGCACATCTCCTGCGCCACGACAGCATCCACGGCCCCTTCCCTGCCCCGGTCGAAGTCGCCGCCCACGGCTCGCTCTGCGTCGGCGTGCGCACCCTCGCGTTCACGCACGAACCGGACCCCGCGCGCATTCCCTGGGAGGGCGCGCAGGTCGATGTCGTCGTCGAGGCGACGGGCGCGTTCTCGCACGGCTCCGCGGCGCGCGCGCACCTGCACGGGACGGTCGGCCGCGTCGTGATCAGCGCGGTCGCCGACGAAGTCGACGCAGCCATCGTGCTCGGCGTGCAGGACGGCCGCGTCGATCCCAGCGTGCGGGTCGTCTCGACGGGGTCGTGCACGACGCACGCCGCCGCGCTGCCCCTCGCCCTCCTCGATCGCTGGTACGGCATCGAGGCCGCCGAGGCCGGCACCGTGCACTGCACGACGGGCTCGCAGCCGACAATGGACCTTCCGCACCACGACCGCCGCCGCGCGCGCTCGGCCCTGCTCTCGATGATCCCGACGACCACCTCGGCAGCACGAGGGATCGTCGCCGCGCTGCCCCAGCTCGCGGGCCGGCTCACCTGCCACGCGATCCGCGTCCCCATCGCCACCGTGAGTTTGGTCGACGTCGTCGCACAGACGCGCCGGCCCGTCGACGATCCCGAGCGACTCGCCGAACTCTTCGAGGCCGAGGCCCAGGGTGCGCTCGCCGGGATCCTCGGCGCGACCCGAGAGGAACTCGTCTCGATCGACTTCAAAGGCGACCCGCGTTCGTCCATCATTGACATCCCGATGATCGCGCGCCCCGGCCAGCACCTCGTGCGCGTCATCGCCTGGTACGACAACGAATGGGGGTACGCCAGCCGCCTCGCCGATCTCTTGCGCCGCTGGGCCGCCGCGCCCGCTCCGACCGGAGGTTCGAAATCATGAGTCACCGCTCGATCCGCGATCTCGATCCGCAAGGCCGCGTCGTCTTCTGCCGCGTCGACTTCAATGTTCCGCTCGACGGGACGACGATCAAAGACGACCGCCGCATCCGCGAGAGCCTTCCCACCGTGCGCCACCTGCTCGACCACGGCGCGCGCCTGGTGCTCGCCTCGCATCTCGGCCGGCCCAAGGGCAAGCCCGTTCCCGAGATGAGCCTCGCGCCCGTCGCGGCGCGGCTCTCCGAGATCCTCGGCAAGCCCGTGCGCTTCGCCGCAGATTGCATCGGCGCGCCCGCCGCCGAAATGATCGCGGCGTTGAAACCCGGCGAGTGCGGGCTGCTCGAGAACCTCCGTTATCACGCTGAGGAAGAGAAGAACGAACCCGCCTTCGCCGCCGCGCTCGCGCAAGGCATCGAGATCTACGTCAACGACGCCTTCGGGGCCGCGCATCGCGCGCACGCCAGCGTGACGGGCGTTCCCCAGGTGCTCGGCCAGGGCTACGCGGGCTTTCTCATGGACAAAGAGCTCGCCGCGCTCGGCCGCCTCCTGCACCGCGGCGAGCGGCCCTACGTCGCGATCCTGGGCGGCGCGAAGGTCTCCGACAAGATCGAGCTCATCGAAAAACTCCTCGACCGCGTCGACCGCATCCTCATCGGCGGCGCGATGGCCTACACATTCCTGGCCGCGCGCGGCCACGCGACCGGCAACTCGCTCGTCGAAGCCGACAAGCTCGATCTCGCCCGCGAGCTCGAAGGCAAGGCGCGCGCGAAGCACGTCGCCATCGAGCTGCCGCACGATCACGTCGTCGCCGAAGAGATCGGCAAGCGCTCGGTGACCAACGTCTCCACCGTGGACACGGTCGACGTGCCCGCGGGCCGCGCGGGCGTCGACATCGGCCCGCGCACGCTCGCCGCCTGGAAAGGGCTGCTGGGAGCGGACGTGAAGACCGTGCTCTGGAACGGCCCCGTCGGGCTCTTCGAGGCCAAGGGCGCCGACGCCGGCACGCACGGACTCGCCGCGCACCTCGCGGCCAGTGCCGCATTCACCGTGCTCGGCGGCGGCGACACCGCCGCGGCCGCGCTGCAGTTCGGGCTTGCCGAGCGCTTCTCGCACGTCTCGACCGGCGGAGGC
>CAZPJJ010000288.1:0-5677 GCA_964586535.1 uncultured Acidobacteriota bacterium
GACGTCGATCGACGTGACTCGATGGAGGACGAACACTTGCTCGTGCTGCTGGAAGAGGACGAAGAGATATCCACGCAACTCACGTCGGTCGAGGCCGCTACTCCCGGCGAAATCGCTCGCCGTGAAGTCGATGAGCGTCCCGACCTCTTTCTCTTCCGCCGCCTGCTCCGCTTCCGCGAAAAGCCGACGGATGCGCTCCTCAGGGGTCGGCGCGGCACAGCCCGCGAGAAGGATCGCGATCGCAACGACGGTCATCCCCCGGCGAAACGCCGTCGATCGCACCATGCCGCCGCTCCGGAATTGCATCATCGTCGACTCCCGTGGGGACGCGAGACGGTCGGAGCCGTCGCCCCGCGGGCGATTCTCACGGCGACGACCTCGCCCCGCCAGGGCCTCGTGAATGATCCGGGCTAGAATTCGCGCGAGGAGACCGACGATGGGAGTTCTGGACGGGAAACACGCGCTCGTCTGCGGAGCCAGCGCCGGCATCGGACGCGCGTGCGCGACCGCTTTCGCTGCCGAAGGTGCGACGGTCACCCTGCTCGCCCGCCGCGCTGAAGTGCTCGAGACCGCGTTACGCGCACTGCCGAGCCCCCTGCCCGGCGTCCCGCATCGCGCGATCGCCGCCGATCTCGACGACCTCGAAACCACCGCGGACATCGTGCGGCGCCACGTCGCTGCGCACGGCCCGGTGCACGTACTCGTCAACAACGCGGCGGGCCCCCCGGGCGGCCCGATCGTCGACGCGAGCGCCGAGCACTTTCTCGCGGCTTTCCGCCGACTGATGCTGGGCGCGCACCTGCTCTCGCAGATCGTCCTTCCGGGCATGAGAGAAGCCCGCTACGGACGCATCGTCAACGTGATTTCCACGTCGGTGCGGCAACCCATCGCGGGACTCGGCGTCTCGAACACCGTGCGCGGCGCGTGCGCGAGTTGGGCCAAGACCCTCGCCCGAGAAGTCGCGCCCTTCGGAGTCACCGTCAACAACGTGCTCCCGGGCGCGACGCGCACCGAGCGTCTCGCGAGCATCATCGAAGCACGCGCGCGAGCGCGCGGTGTCGCGCCCGATGTCATCGAGGCCGAGCTGCTGCGCGAGATCCCCGCCGGGCGCTTCGGCGAACCCGAGGACGTCGCCGCGGCCGCGCTCTTCCTCGCCTCCCCCGCGGCGTCCTACGTCTCGGGCGTCAGCATTCCCGTGGACGGCGCGCGCCTGGAGGCGCTGTGATCGAAATTCCCTGCTTCGCGGGCAACGCGTTCTCGCGACCACGAAGCGGTGCCTGGCTCGATGTCCTCGAGCCCGCGACGGGCAAGGTCTACGCGCGCGTCGCTGACGCGGGAGCGGAAGACGTCGACGCCGCGGTTCGTGGGGCCGCCGCCGCGTTTCCCGAGTGGTCGCGTACCCCCGCCGAGGAACGCTCGCGCTTGCTCCTCGCGCTCGCCGCGCTCATCGACGAGCACCGCGACGCGCTGGCGCATGCCGAGTCGCGCGACACGGGCAAGCCGCTCGCTTTCGCGCGCGCCGTCGACATCCCGCGCGCGGCGGCGAACTTCCGTTTCTTCGCGACCGCCATCCTGCACGCGCGCTCGGATTTGCACGCCACCGACGACCGTGCGCTCAATTACACGCTGCGCCGGCCGCGCGGCGTGTGCGGCCTGATCTCGCCCTGGAACCTGCCGCTCTACCTCTTGACGTGGAAAATCGCGCCCGCGATCGCCGCCGGTAACACCTGCGTCGCGAAGCCCTCGGAGCTGACGCCGATGACGGCGCATCTCCTCGCCGAACTCTGCGTCCAGGCCGGCCTCCCCGCCGGCGTCGTCAACATCGTGCACGGCAAGGGCGCCGGCGCCGGCGCCGCGCTCGTCGCCCACGACGCTGTGACGACGATCTCTTTCACGGGCGGCACCGTGACCGGACGCGCGATCGCCGCCGCCGCCGCGCCGGCGTTCAAGAAGCTCGCGCTCGAGATGGGCGGCAAGAATCCCACGCTCGTCTTCGCCGACGCCGATCTCGAACGCGCCGTCCCCGAGGCCCTGCGCGCGGCGTTCTCGAACCAGGGTCAGATCTGCCTCTGCGGCTCGCGGATCCTCGTCGAGCGCTCGATCTACGAACCCTTCGTCGCGGGATTCGTCGAGCGCGCGCGGTCCCTGCGCGTCGGTGATCCGCTCGATCCGACGACGGACCAGGGCGCCGTCGTCTCCGCCGCGCATCGCGACAAGGTGCTCTCCTACATCGACCTCGCCCGCAAAGAAGGTGGACGCATCGTCCAGGGCGGCGGTGCCGTCCCCGCGAGCGCGCTTCCCGAGCGCTGCCGTGACGGCTCGTTCGTCGCCCCGACCGTCATCGTCGATCTGCCCGAAGGCTGCCGCGTCCTTCGCGAGGAGATCTTCGGCCCCGTCGTTTCCATTTCGGCCTTCGACGACGAAGCGCATGCCGTGCGCCTTGCCAACGGCACCGAGTACGGCCTGGCGGCTTCGCTCTGGACGCGGGATCTCGAGCGCGCCCACCGCGTGGCGGAGCTTCTCGAAGCAGGTACCGTGTGGGTCAACTGCTGGATGCTCCGCGACCTTCGCGTGCCCTTCGGCGGGATGAAGGCGAGCGGCGTCGGCCGCGAAGGCGGCGACGAAGCGCTGCGCTTCTTCACGGAGCCCAAGAACGTCTGCGTGGCGACGCCGCGCGGAGCGTGAGACCGACGATGACCGACGACGTGAATGCCTCCTCTCGCTTCACCTCCGGACGCGCCCCCGAACCGGTTGGTGCATTTCCCCACGCGCGCCGTGTTGGTGATCTGCTCTTTCTCTCGGGCATCGGCCCCCGCCAGCGCGGGACGAAGGTCATTCCCGGCGTCACCTTCGGCGAGGACGGCAGCGTGGTCGATCACGACATCGAGGCGCAGACCCGCGCCGTCTTCGAGAACGTCCGTCTCGTGCTCGAGGACGCGGGCTCCGACTGGAGCCGCATCGTCGACGTGACGGTCTTTCTGACGGACATGAAACGCGATTTCGCGGCCTTCAACCGGCTCTACGCGGAGTACTTCCGCGACAACCAGCCGACGCGCACGACGGTCGAAGTCGGCGCGCTCCCGACGCCGATCGCCGTCGAGCTGAAAGTCATCGCGACCGTTTGATCGCTCACTTCGCCGGTGCGCTCTCGCCGCCCGCGAGCTCCGACACGACCGCGCGCACGCGGTCCGGGCCGCCATCGCGCAGCACGTCGCTCATTGCCTGCGGGAGCTTTGGATCCAGGCTTCCCCAGAGTCGCGCGTAGACAACCTGGTTCGCGCCGGCACCCACGATGACGAGATCCGCGATCCGCGCGCGGCCGTCCGGTCCGCTCGAGGAGCCTCGCACGAGAACCATGCCCGACCGCGTCTCGTCGTGAGCGCGCATCACCGGCTCCCATCCGGTGACCGCCATCTTCGTCACGTCGATCGCGGGTCCGCTCGACGCCGGCGCATCGTAGACCGCGAGCTGAAGCCCCGAGAGCCCGGCGAATGGCACGTCACCGTTATCGCCCGCGAGGGCCTGCTTGAGCAGCAGCGTCGTGAATCGGCCGAGATCGATCTCGAGCGCCTTGAGCGGGTCTCGCCCTTGTTGACGCAGGATCTCGTTGCGGATCGCCTCTGGACTGAAACGAGTCGCGCATGAGAGCGCAAGGGCAGCTACGGCGAGGATCAAGATCACCCTGGAGAGACGCATCGGGAAGGCCTCCTCACGCGGAGTCTGCACTGGGGATCGCACCCGCGCGAGTGGGCTCGTGAGACGAACGCGGGCGGGCGCCCCGAAGGGGTGCCCGCCCGTCGATGCCAACCTTCCGGAAGGACCGAAAGGATCAGAAGCGGTAGCCGATACCTGCGCGGAAGAAGAGCGGGTCGACGCCGACATCCGTGACGCCTTCCACCGGCGCGTCCACGAAGAGGTAGCGCAGGCCCGTCGTGATCACGACGTTCTCGCCGACCTTGAAGTCGGCGCCGATCGCCGCGCCGTAGCCGAACTCGCTGTCGGTCTGCAGCGTGTTGGTGCCGAGCGCGGACGCGAAGGGCTCGACGACGTCGACGTCGCTCCAGAGCACGTAGGACGCCATCGGACCGGCGTAGACGTCGACCATGTCACTCGAGTAGAAGTGGAAATTGAGCGTCAACGAAATGGGCTCGAGATCGATCTCACCGAGCTTGGCGCCGTCGAGTTCGACGTCGTGACCGGCGTTGAGGTACGAGAGCTCGACACCGATCATCTCGGTCGCGCGCCATTCGAAGCCGATCTCGTAGCCGAGTTCGTCGGTGGCCTCGAGCGTGCCGAGTCCGGCGACGTTCTCGTCGCTCATCGGCATCACGTAGTTCAGTGCGCCGAAGATCTTGAACGACGAGTCCTGTGCGAGAGCAGGAGACGCCACCGCGAAGGCGGCGAGGAGAGACACAAGTACCAGAGCGGACTTCTTCATGAATCCTCCTACACGTTTCCCTCAAGGGAAGGATGAGTTGTCTGACGGGTTGTTTCTCGAAAGTGGCGGCCGCACGTCCAGTGCGCCGCTCGCTCTCTCTCCTGGAGACCGGCGCTTCGTCCAAGCGCCGATCGCGGTGTCCACGTTCGGGCGATCCGTCCTTCGTTTGTAGCTCACTTCCGAAAACGCGCAAACGCGGAAGCGGGCGTCATGAAGCCCGCACGGGGAAGTCTTCGTCACCGGTCGGCGATCGGATTCAGGCGGTCGCGAGAATCGGTTCCGTTGCGCGCCACACGGCGCGCGCGTATCACCTTCTGGTCAGGTCGACCCGCACGCCGCGAGCCGCCCGACGTCGTGGAGGCTCTCGTGCGCGTGCTTGTCGCTCCCCTCCGGCCGGATCTCGTCTTCGTGGCGCTCGCGGTCTCGTCCGCGCTCACTTTTGCGGGCTACGCCCAAGAAGAGCGGTCCGTCGCCACGGACGCGCCTCCCCATCTCGAAACGCCTGTCCCGGCCCCCAAGCCCCCCCCGCTCCCCCGCGAAGAGCGCGCCAAGGGAGCGACCGAGAACGCCACGCGAGGCAACTTCGTCTCGATCCAGGTCAATGTCGCCGGCCCGGGCTTGAACATCCTCGGCGATGCCGCGAACGAGCCCTCGCTGGCGATCGATCCGACGAATCCGGACAACATCGTGGCGGGCTGGAGGCAGTTCGACGCCGTCACCTCGGACTTTCGTCAGGCCGGATACGCCTACAGCCACGACGGCGGGACGACCTGGGTCTTCCCCGGATCGCTCCAGCCCGGCCAGTTCCGGAGCGATCCGGTGCTCGAAGCCGACAGCGCGGGAGTTTTCTATTACTACTCGCTCTCGACGACGACCAACGCCGAGATGTTCATCTCGCGCGACAAAGGCGTGACATGGCAGGGACCCCTTCCGGCCCAAGGCGGCGACAAGAACTGGTTCGCGGTGGATGCGACGGGAAGCAGCGGCGACGGCCATGTCTATCCGATCTGGAACTCGCAGTTCACGTGCTGTGCGCCGGGCACCGATTTCGGCCGCTCCATCGACGGCGGGCTCACCTATCAAGGTCCGTGGGCATCACCCACGGGCCAGAAGCCCAAGTGGGGCACGATCGCCGTCGGCCCCGACGGCGAAGTGTATTTCGTGGGAGCCGCGCTCAGCGGAAGCGGACACCTCGCCCTGCGATCCGATAGTCTGCGCATCGCCGCCGCCACGCCTTCG
>CAZPJJ010000289.1:0-5637 GCA_964586535.1 uncultured Acidobacteriota bacterium
CGCCGCCACGAAGGCAACGTAAACCAGCTTCTTCATGGAATGGCTCCTTTTCCGTTCGGCACCGTCGTTGG
Organism: uncultured Acidobacteriota bacterium; assembly: GCA_964586535.1. Lineage (GTDB taxonomy): Bacteria > Acidobacteriota > Polarisedimenticolia > J045 > J045 > CAZPJJ01. Next base: position 72 of record CAZPJJ010000289.1, read on the forward strand.
TGCGGTGTCCGTTTTTCTACCGGCTCGACTCCAAAAGACTTCTGACCTGCCCTGATGATCCCGATTCCGGCCGTTGAACCCCCTTTCCTTCCCTGAATCTCCATTCGCGCAAGGGGTCTCGCGCTCGTAACCGGGAGGCGCGTCCGAGAGGATTCGCCTGCCCAGTTGCGTCCCTCTCGAGCGAGGGTCGTGTGACCCTGGGTCGAGAGAGGCCCCGGGTGATCGACGAGCGAGACGCCGCGCGTTCTTCGCTGTCTCCCATCCCTCGTGCGTCGGAATGCTACGGCGACGACCAGGGCAGTCAAGCAAAAAACCGGTGACGGACCGTCACATCGAAGTGCTTGCCATCAAGAAACTTGGAGCTAGATGAACTCGTCACTCAATGACGGTTGGTCAGGAGCACCGAACCGTCCGCGTTCCTCACGAGCCGCACGGGCTCCGGACGACGAGCGGCGTTCTCGCGGGCGCTGCCGTCCGGCGCGGTTCCCGCGTTCTTCAACTTCGCCTTGTGCAACACCTTGCGGACGAAGTCGCGCGTCTCCGGATAGTTCGGAACGCCGCCTGCACGATCGACGGCACCCTCGCCGGCGTTGTAGGCGGCGAGCGCGAGGGGCGTGTTGCCGTCGAAGCGCTCGAGGAGGAGGCGCAGGTACTTCGCGGCACCTTGGAGGTTGTCCTCGGGATCGTGAGGATCGGTCACGTCGAAGCGCTCCGCCGTCGCGGGCATCAGTTGCGCGAGGCCTCGGGCTCCTTTGGGCGAGACGGCGTCCGGACGGCGATTGGATTCGACGTCGACGAGCGCCGCCATCAGACGAGGCTCGATGCCGTGCTCCTCGGCCACGCGCTCGATCAGGTTCTGATACGGGCGCTCACCTGCGAACGTCATCGAACACAGAAGGGCCCACGCGGTGAGGGCGACCGCGGTTCGAGAAAGGAAGCGTGCGAAGACGTTGGCCATCGCGGCCTAACGTAGGTTCGCGCCGCTCAGCCGGCGAGTGCCTCGACGGCTCCGGGTGCGCTGGCGAGGGCTTCGTCCAGGCGTTCGGGGTTCTTGCCGCCGGCCTCGGCGAGGTCGGCGCGCCCGCCGCCTCCGCCGCCGACGATCGGCCCGAGCGTCTTGATGATCGCCCGCGCGTCGATGCGCGCCGCCAGCGTCGCGCCGACGGCGACGAGCAAAGCCGCCTTGCCGTCGTCCTCGGCGCCGAGAACGATGACCGCGTCGGGATTCTGCTGGCGAAGCGTATCGGCCAGGTCGCGACGCTGCCCCTTGGAGAGCCCCTCGGCGCGGCGGGCGATGACGCGCATGCCCGCGACGACCACGGCCTCCCCGGCGCCCGCCGTCTCGCCGCGCGCGAGTTCGAGGCGCAGGTTCTCGAGTTCCTTTTGCATCTGCTTGAGCGCGTCGAGCCGCTTGTCGAGCGTCTCGATCACGGCCGCGCCGCCGCCGAGCCGGTCGGCGACGGCCGCGAGTTGCTCGCGTTCCTCGCGCGCCTTGGCCAACGCCTGCGAGCCGACGACGGCTTCGACGCGCCGCACGCCGGCGGCGACACCCTTCTCGCTGACCACCCGCACGGGCCCGATCTGGCCGATCCGGCCGACGTGTGTGCCTCCGCAGAGCTCCATGCTGACGTCGCCGATGCGCAGGACGCGCACGCGATCACCGTAGCGGTCGCCGAAGAACGCGAGCGCGCCGGCGGCGATCGCGTCATCGAGGCTCATCTCGAGCGTCTCGACTTCGAGATCGGCCATGACGTTGTCGTTGACCATGTCCTCGATCGTCGCCACGTCCGCGGCTTCGATGCCCTCGAAGTGCGAAAAGTCGAAACGGAGCCGCTCGGGCGTGACGAGCGAACCGGCCTGCTTGACGTGCGTGCCGAGCACGCGCCGCAGAGCCGCGTGGAGCAGGTGCGTGGCGGTGTGGTGCCGTCGAGCACCCTGCCGGCGCGCATGATCGACCTGGGCGACGACGATCGCGCCCGCCGCGAGCGCACCTGCTTCGACCCGCACGCGGTGCAACACGAAGCCCGGGATGGGCGAGCGCGTATCGAGAACGTGCGCCCGGCCGCTGGGGGCGACGAGCACGCCGCGATCGCCGATCTGTCCGCCGCTCTCGGCATAGAACGGCGTTTCGTCGAGGATGACCTCGCCCTCCGCCCCCTCGGAGAGCACGGGTACCGAGGACCGCCCGTGGGCGTCGAGGATCGCGACGACGCGGGCGGCCTCGACGCGCTCGGCGCGGTAGCCGACGAAACGCGAATGCTCTCCCGTGATGCTCTCGATCACCGCGGGCGCGAGACCGTGATCGGCCTGCTGCTTCGCGACGCGCGAGGCATCCGAGTGCTTGCGGCGCGCGGCCGCGTAGTTGGTCTCGTCGAGTTCGAGACCGCGCTCCTCGAGCGCGTCCCGGAGCAGGTCGAGCGGAAGGCCGCGCTCGCTCTCGAGCACGAAGGCCTCTTCGCCGGGAAGAGAGCGCTCTCCCTTCGCGACAAGCGCGTCGAGGCGCTCTTCGAGCCGCGCGAAACCGTCGGCGAGCGTCTTGTCGAAGCGCTCCTCCTCGCGACGCGTCACCTTCTCGACGATCGGCTGCGCCTCGCGCAGTTCGGGGAAGGCGCCGCCGAGCACGTCCACGACCGACGCGACGTGGCGGTGGAGAAAGACCGGCGGAAGGCCGAGCATGCGCCCGTGGCGGAGCGCCCGGCGCAGGATGCGGCGGAGGACGGCGCCGCGCTTCTCGGGGCCGGGAATGACGCCCTCGGCGACGAGCATCGTGATCGCGCGCACGTGGTCGCTGATCACGCGCAGCGAGACGTCCTTGCGCGGATCGGCGCCGTAGGCGACGCGCGCTTCCAGTGCGAGGCGCTCGATGATCGGGAGGAAGAGATCGGTGTCGTAGTTGCTCTTCTTGCCCGAGAGCACCGCCGTGACGCGCTCGAGCCCGGCCCCGGTGTCGACGCAGGGCGCGGGAAGTTTGGCGATGCCGCCGTCGGGCTGCAGGTCGTACTGCATGAAAACGAGATTCCAGATTTCGAGAAAGCGCGACGAATCCGTGCCGGGATGCGCCCCGGGGCCGCGCTCGGGCGCGGTGTCGAAGTGGATTTCGGTGCATGGACCCGCGGGGCCGGTCTCGCCCATCTGCCAGAAGTTGTCCTTGCGGCCGAGCGCGACGATGCGGTCGCGCGGCACGCCTGCTTCGCTCTCCCAGAGCCGCGCGGCCTCTTCGTCGGCGCCGACCTGCGCGTCGCCCTCGAAGATCGTCACGCAGAGGCGATCGGCAGGGATGCCCCAGACGTCCGTCACGAGTTCCCAACCCCAGACGATGGCCTCACGTTTGAAATAATCGCCGAAGGAGAAGTTTCCGAGCATCTCGAAGAAGGTGTGATGACGCGGCGTGCGGCCCACTTCTTCGAGGTCGTTGTGCTTGCCCGAAACGCGCAGGCACTTCTGCGAAGACGCGGCGCGCGTGTAGGGGCGCCGTTCGACGCCGCGGAAAACATCCTTGAACTGATTCATGCCCGCGTTGGCGAAGAGCAGCGTCGGGTCGGAGGGCAGGATCAGAGGCGAGGAAGGCACGACTTGGTGGCCCTTCTTCGCGAAGAACTCGAGAAAACTCGACCGCACGTCACGAGAGAGCATCGTCGTCGTCCTCGGTGAGATCCCCGAAACCGCCGCCGCCGCCGCCGCCCGTGAGGCGCATCACCTGCGAGCGGCGGAAACCGGCGCGCAGCAGGCGACGCGCGAGGCGCGCGCGAGAGGCGGGATCTTCGGGGACACCCGACCCGCGGGTCAGGCGCAAGATGGCAGCGACGAGCGGTGCGTCGCCATCCTCGGAAGGGAAGGCCTGACGCATGGCCTCGTCGACGATCGAGCGCGAAAGCCCGCGGGCGAGAAGTTCTCGGCGGACGCGATCGGGACCGTGACGGCCCTCCTCGGCGCGCCGAGCCGCGTGATTATAGGCGAGCGTCCCCTCGTCAACGAGACGAAGCTCGCGGAGCCGGCCGAGGACCTCGGCGATGACGCCGCTCGGATGGCCTTTCTGGGAGAGCTTGCGTTCGATTTCGGCGAGGGTGTAGGCGCGGCGCGCGAGAAACGCGAGCGCTTGATCCCAGGCGTCCGGGGCGTCGGCCATGGCGCGCAGGATAGCCCCGCGCGCCCCGCCGATCACGGCCGGAGATCCCGCGAGCGGGAAACCCGCCGCCAGTCAGCGGCCGCCTCGGCCCCGAGCCGGCCCGGCTCCCCCCGACGCGCTCGGCGCCGCGAGCGTCGCGTCGTTGGCGGCGACGTTCGTCCCGTCGAGGATGCCCTGCATCTCGGAGCGGGCGGCGTCGGCGGTGGACTCGATGCCCTCCATGCGCAGCCGCAGTTCGTCGCGATTCGTGGCGCGCGCGAGCGCCTCGTCGCGCGTGATGAGGTTCGACTGCCAGAGGTTGTAGAGCGACTGGTCGAAGGTCTGCATGCCGTACTGCGACGTGCCCTGCTGGATCGCGTCGCGGATCATCTTCGTCTTGTCCTTGTTCTCGATGCACTCGCGCACGTACGGCGTCACGCGCAGCACCTCGACGGCGGGTACGCGTCCCTTGCCGTCGGCCCGCGCGACGAGGCGCATCGAGACGCAGGCGCGGAACACGGCCGCGAGCTGCAGCCGGATCTGCTTCTGCTGGTGCGGCGGGAAGACCGAGATGATGCGGTTGACGGTCTCCGTCGCGTCGAGCGTGTGCAGCGTCGAGAGCACGAGATGTCCCGTCTCGGCGGCCAGGAGTGCGGTCTCGATCGTTTCGTAGTCGCGCATTTCGCCGACGAGGATGACGTCGGGATCCTGGCGCAGCGCCGAGCGCAGCGCGTCCGCGAAGGACTTGGTGTCGACTTCCACCTCGCGCTGATTGACGAGCGACTTCTTGTCGCGATGGAGGAATTCGATCGGATCCTCGATCGTCATGATGTGTTCGCAGCGGTTGGCGTTGATGTGGTCGATGATCGCCGCGAGCGAGGTCGACTTTCCCGATCCCGTGGAACCGGTGACCAGGACCAGCCCGCGCGCTTCGTTCGCGATCTGCTCGATGACGGGCGGCAGCATCAGCTCGCGCACCGTGTTGATGCGCACCGGAATCACGCGCAGGACGAGCCCGACGGTTCCGCGTTGCTGAAAGGCGTTGACGCGGAAGCGTCCGAGACCCGGCACCGAGTAGGCCATGTCGAGTTCGAAGTTCTCCTTGAACTTCTGTTTCTGGCGGGCGCTCATGATCGAGAACGCGAGCGCGATCGTGTCCTCCTGCATCAGGCGCGCGTGCTCCGTCATGGCCATCAGCTGGCCGTCGACGCGGATCACGGGGTAGGAGCCCACTTTGAGGTGAAGGTCCGAGGCGCCCTTCTCGGCGGCGGACTTCAGCAGATCGTTGATGTGCACGGCTCGCCTCTCTGCGGGGATTCCCCGTTCCCGCTCGCGGCGAATGTAGGTTCGGGGATCCAGCGCGAACCCCCCCGAAAGCGGGCGGCGCAGCCCCGCCGGCGCTGCCTCCCGAAAGAGGACGAACAAGAGCCGGCACCGCCGCCCGCGCCACCCGTCGCCCCC
>CAZPJJ010000290.1:0-5635 GCA_964586535.1 uncultured Acidobacteriota bacterium
CTCGAGGAAGGCGGCGATGCGCTCGGCGGCTTCGCCTCCGCGCGTCGGGTCGATGTGGAAACCGGACTTGCCGTGCTCGATGATCTCGAGCGGGCCGCCGTAGCAGGTGGCGAAGGTGGGTAAGCCCGAGATCATCGCCTCGATGACGGTGAGGCCGAAGGCTTCGAAGAGCGCGGGCTGCACGAACACGCCGCGGCGGTCGGCGATCCAGCGATAGAGCTCGCCCGAGAAGCCCTTCTCGAGACGGATGCCGAGCCAGCGGACCTGCCCGTCGAGTCCGTGCTCGGAGAAGATGCGGTGCATGAGATCGATCTGCTCGCGCTCCTCCGCGTCCTCGGAGCGCGAGGCATCGACGTGCCCGGCGACGACGAGCATGTTGGCGCGCTCGCGCAGGCCTTCGTGGCGCGCGTACCACTCGACGAGCGCGGTGACGTTCTTGATGCGGTCGAGGCGCGCCATGGTGAAAAGCAGCGGCTTGTCGGGATCCTGCAGACGGCCGCGCGACTCGCCGTCGCCGCCGTCGCCGTGAACCAAGCTCGCGATCTCGTCGTGGATCCCGGCGATGCGCCGCTCGCTCTCGGTATAGGGGAAATAGATCGCGGCATCGGCGCCGGGTGAAACGACGTTGAACTTGGGATCGAAGATGTCGACACCCTGCACGACGCGATAGAGGCCGGGCATGGTGAAGCTCTGGTAGCTCTCGTACTGCCCGACGCCCTCCTCGCGACCAGCGATCTCCTGGTATGTGCTCGTGATGATGAAATCGGCGGAGTTCATCGCGATGAGATCGGCCGTGAACTGGCAGGAGAAGTGGTAACGCTCCTCGTTCTGCATCCAATAGAGGTCGGAATAGAGGTACTTCGTCTTCTCGAGGGCGTGCGCGATGATGCACTGCGTGACACCGAGTGAGCGCGCGAGCAGGTACGCGACGAGATTACCGTCTGAGTAATTGCCGATCACGAGGCTGGGTCGCGTGCCGAGCTCGGCGAGCAGCTCGCGCTCGGCCTCGCGAGCGAAGGTCTCGAGATAGGGCCACACCTCGAAGCGCGAGATCCACGACGGGGCTACGCGGCCCTCGGCGTCGCGGAAGGGCACGCGCAGGATGCGCGCGTTCTCGGTGCCGCGGATGCGCTCGAGGCGCTCGCCGCAGGTCGTGCCCGGCGAGTCCGGGATGAGCCGCGTGAGCACGACGATGCGCGGCTCGATGTCGAGACCCTGCTCGTCGATGCGGTGCCGCATCTCGCTTTCGATCGCGCGCACCTGATCGAGGATGTAGACGACCTGCCCACCGGTGTCGGGGCGGCCGAGGACGTTGTCCTGCGCGAAGTAGCCATGCGGCGAGACGATCGCGACGCTGAAGATCATCGGAATGCGCGCGAGGAACTTCTCGAGCGCCCGCGGCTCGGGGGCTTCCAGAATGTCCGCGAGCAGGTCGAGCGTCTCTTTGACGATCGCGGCGTTCTTGCCCCAGCCGGGCTCGAAGCCGAGGGCCTTCATCTCGGAGCCGATTTCGGCCCAGGTGGCATCCGGGCCGCGCTCGTCGCAGAGCCGGCGCGCGGCGTGCAGCGCGCGGCGCAGGGCGGGGACGTCCTCGATGCTGCCATCGAGCAGCAACTGGCGCCCGCGGACTTGGTGGAGCCGCATGAACTCCAGCAGCTTGCGATCGCCGTCGCCGATCCCCCGGAAGAGCTGGCTCGAGAGCCGCCGATTGAGGAACTCGACACCGCGTCCGATCGACGCGGTCTCCTTGAGCTTCGGAAAGTCGCGCTCGAAGGGGCCGAGGTCGATCTCCAGCGCGAAGGCATCGGCGGTCTCGCCGCCGGTCACGAGACGCTCCTTGATGCGCAGATACTCCGGGCTCTCGATCTCGCGGCCCGATCCCGTGTCGCCGTCGAGGTGGACGAAACGCCAGCGCGCGATGCCAGGCCGCAGAGCGAGGTAGACGTGCGGGGCGTCGACGACGGCCTCCTGGGCCGTCACGATGATCCGCCCCAGCTCGGACCCGCGCAGGTGCTCGGCGCCGGTCTCGGCGACGTGAGTGTCGAAAAGGTCGAGTACTTCGGAGCGCAGGAGGAAGGTCTTACCGCAGCGCAGGAGGCGGCGCAGCAGCGGATAGACCTCGTCGACGTTCATGGCGATGAACGAGTGGACGGCTCTCACGCCGAGGCCTCCCGGCGGCCCCGCTCCGTGTCTTCGTGCTTCTCCTTCGAATTCTCGTTCACCGCGCCCGGTCCCTCGCGATCGAAGAATCGGTAGCGCTCGAGACCATCGAGGATTCCCCACGCGCAGCGCTTCGACGAGAAATAGATGCGCTCGCGATCGCGGAGCTCTTCGAGCTCGGGGCTGTAGTTGCCGACGACGACGGCGAGCGTGTCGCCGGTGAGCATCTCCTCGTCGTTGCCGGAGTCGCCGGCGACGAGCATGCGATCGGCCGGGATGCCCCAGCGGTTCGCGACGTAGCGCACGGCGCGGCCCTTCGAGCAGCGCACGGGCAGCAGATCCAGGTACATGCCATGCGACATGATCACGTTCGCGGGGGCATTCGCGCGGCGAAGGAGCGTGCGGATCTCGGCTTCGTTCGGGCAGAGCTCGGGATCGTAGAAGTAGCTCACCTTGTGACGGCGCTGCGCGTCTTCCTCTTGCAGCGTGACGCCGGGCACGTCGCTGAGTACTTCGAGGACGCGCTCGCGGTCCCAGCGGTAATCGATGTACTCCTCCCAGCCGCGGTCGGGCTCGTGTCCGGGCCCGTAGTGGATCTCGGCGCCGACGGAAGAAATGAGCACCTCGGGGCTCGGCACGGACCACTTCTTGAGGATCTCGACGGCGCTCGCCAGATGGCGGCCGGTGGCCACGCCGAGCGCAACGCGGCCTTTGTGCTCGGCGAGACGCGCGAGGAGCGCGCGCGTGCCCTCGCGCTCGCCGAGGAGGGTGTTGTCGATGTCGGTGATCAGAATGCGGTCGGCGGTGGGAAGTTTGCTTCGCATGTCTTTCTCGGAGCGGCGGCTGCGCGTCGCCCGCACGAGGGGGGCGATGCGGCGGAGGTACGCCGCGGCGTGGGCCTGCCACGAATAGTGCTCGCGTACGCCGCGCTGGCCGGCGAGCGAGCGTTTGCGCCAGAGCGCGCGGTCCGCGATCGCGCGCTCGATCGTCACCGACATCGTCTTCGCATCGAGCGCGTCGACGACGGCGCCGTTCTCGCAGCGCGCGAGAATCTCGCGCGGGCCGCCGTCATCGGTGGCGACGACGGGCAGGCCGCTCGCGGCGGCTTCGAGCAGCGTCAGGCCGAAGGGCTCGGTGAGCGCGGGATTGACGAAGACGCCGCGGCGACGCGCCGCGAGGCGGTAGATCTGCGGCACCTCGTCGGCCTCGTGCGTCTTGGGGATCGCGACGTGTCCCCACAGGTCGTAGCGATCGATGAGCAGCAGCAGCTCGGTGAGCACTTCGCGCGGCTCGCGATCCATCGTGCGGATGTCGTCGCGATTGCCGGCGACGATGACGAGGTTCGCCCGCTCGCGCAGCGTCTCGTTCTCGCCGAAGGCGCGCACGAGCGTCGCGAGGTTCTTGCGCGAGTCGGCACGCGAGAGCGCGAGCACCGGCGGCTTCCACGGCTTGCGCAAAAAGCGATCGATGCGGCGCGCGACGGGGGGCAGCGCGCGAAACGCGGCGCGCGGCGGGTGGAAGCGCTCGAGGTCGACGCCCGGAGGGACGACGGCCATGCGCTCGGGACGGTAGTTGTCGTAGAGCGCGTACTGTTCGTCGACTTCTTGCTGGGTGCTCGCGACGACCAGCGACGCGTTGTCGAGCGCGACCTCTTCGGCTTCGATGCGCTGGCGCATGTGATAGCGCGATTCGATCGTCTCGGGCTTGAGCCCGCGGTCGAGCAGGCGCTTCTCTTTGACACGCCCGAGCGAGTGGCCGGTCTGCACGAGAGGTACGCGCAGCACGCTCGCGAGGCGCAAGCCCGCGTAACCGGCATCGGCGTAATGCCCGTGAACGAGGTGCGGCACCATTCCCTCGCGACGGAAGTAGAGCAGCGCCTCGTCGACGAAGCTGTCGAGGTGCGGCCAGAGCGTCTCTTTGCGCAGGTAGCGGCGCGGTCCGAAGGGCAGGCGTACGATGCGCGCGCCGTCGCCGAGGTCCTCGACGGGCTCGGCATAGGAGCCGTCGACCTTCGGGTCGATGATGAGCCGCGTCATCAGGTCGACGCGCTCGACTCGTTCGTCCTGGGCGAGCGCGCGCGCGAGTTCGACGACGTACTTGACCTGGCCGCCGGTGTCCGGATCGCGACCCAATTCCATGTCGCGCCCCCGCACGAGCCCGTGCAGGCTCAGCAGGACGAGATAGAGACCGCGGCCCTCGTCGTTCACCCGTCCGCCTCCTGCTGCCACGCTCGCAGCGTGCGCTCGTAGATGTCGCGTTCGGGCGGCAGCGCGCCGCGGATCATGCAGATCTCGCCCGCGAACGCGAGCGCGCGCCGCAGCGTCGCGGCGACGGGCCAGTCGTGGAGCATCCCGGCGATGACGACCGCGCTGAAAGCGTCGCCGGCGCCGACGGTGTCGACGACGTCGCGCAGCCGCGGCGGGCGTGCGCTCTCCGTCCCGCGCTCGGTGCAGATCAGCGCACCACGCTCGGCCCGCGTGATGACGAGCATCTCGGCCTCGAGCGCGCGCCGCACCGTGTTCGCGTGCTCCGCGAGCGACGTCTCCTCGGTGAGCGCCGCGAAGGTGGGCCAGAGCTGCGCGAGCTCGTCGTCGTTGAGCTTGATGTGCGTCGCGCGATGGGCGAGCGCGTCGACGGTCTCGCGCGTCCACCACGGCGCGCGCAGATTGAGGTCGATAAAGCGCGGCACGCCCCGGGTCGCGTCGAGCACCGCATCGAGTGCGGCGCGAGAGACCTCGTGCCGCGCGGCGAGCGAGCCGTGATAGACGACGCGCGGCGCGATCTCGCGCACCGCGAGACGCGCGGCGTCGGCGTCGATGAAGTCGAACGCCTGGCGCGCGGGAATCGCGAATCGCGGCCCGGCGTCGCCGATCGTGACCGTCACGACGCCCGTCGGCTCGCCCTCGGCCCGCTGCACGCCACCCGTGTCGAGCCCGTGCCCGCGCATCGCCTCGACGACGCGGCGCCCCCGCTCGTCGTCGCCGACCCGGCTGATCACCAGCGGCGCGAGCCCCAGTCCCTGGAGATGCCACGCCACATTGAAAGGGGCGCCGCCGAGGACATCGCTGCCGTCGGCGAAAACATCGAAGAGAACCTCTCCGAAGATGAGTGGGCGCTCGGTTTCGCTCATGGTGTTGGGGCCAGCCGTCGCGGGGCGGCGGACGTCAACAGTCTACCAGAGATACTTTCAGCGCGAAGTAATTCTTAGGAGGAGGGCGGTGGGCGGAGGTCGGGAGGGTCGTCAGTGAGCGCGGATGCGAGATGAAGCGAACAATAGTGGACGCTTGTCCGGCACTTTTTCGCCTCGCTTTTCGGTCGCGTCGAAAGAGATTATTCCGCCTCGCCGCGGCACGAGCCATTTCGCGGCGGCGCGTCGGGCGCGCTTTGCGCGTCTGTCGAGCAGAGGATCGCGGCCAGCCGCGGCGCTCGCTCGCTGCGGGATCTTTCAAAACGGCACCCCCCGTGCGAGCGGTCT
>CAZPJJ010000291.1:0-5629 GCA_964586535.1 uncultured Acidobacteriota bacterium
GGGCTCCCCCGCCGGTGAGATGAAGCACGGGCCGATCGCGCTCATCGACGAGACGCTCCCCGTGGTCAGCCTCGCGCCCAAGGATGACGTCTTCGACAAGATGCTCTCCAACATGGAAGAGGTGCGGGCGAGGGGCGGCAAGCTCATCGTGATCACGACCGAAAGCGCCGGCGATCTCTGCGACAAGGCCGACCGCGTGCTCGTGATTCCCGATGCGCCCCGGCTCGTCCTGCCGATCCTGCTCGTCGTGCCGCTGCAGCTCCTCGCGTACCACATCGCGCTCTTGCGCGGCTGCGACGTCGATCAGCCGCGCAATCTTGCGAAGAGCGTGACGGTGGAGTGAGAGCGGACCGGAAGCGGTTGCTCCCGGTCCGGTGGTCGCGTCACCAGCTATAGACGATGTAAAAACTCGACTGCCACTTGCCGAGATCGTCGCCGTCGTAGCGCCGCGCGAACGCCCACGTCGCGGGCAGGCCGAGAATCGGAGCCGTGAAGCCGAATCCACCCGAGACGTAGAGGTCGCGCAGGAACCCGTCGTCGTCCTCGGCATCGAACGCGCGGTAGACACCGAGCCGGCGGTCGTAGACGGCGCGGCCGGTGACGACGGCCTGCTGCTCCACGTCGAAATAGGTCAGTTCCTCGAACCACGCCGAGCCCGCGTCGACGAAGGCGAAGGCGCGGACTGGCGCGGTGATCAAGCCGAACGACCAGCGGATGCCGTCGAAGAGCGGGAAGCGAAACTCGAGGTTGGCGTATGCAATGCTGTCGCCGAAGAGCTCGCGGAAGCTCAGCCCGCGGATCTGATCGATTCCGCCCAGGCCGTAGATCGTTCCCGCCGGCCCATCCTGAATGCGGCCGACGAGGCGCGCGGCGAGGAGCGAGCGGCTCGTCACCTTCTGATAGCCGCGCAAATCGAGGTTGTACGAGCGCGAGGACTCGCCGTCGTTGTCGCCGGCGGTGAAATAGTAGGCCTCGACGCCCAAGCGCAGCTGATAACCGTGGAGCGGGCCGAAGCTCTGGTAACGCACCGTGTCCCCGACGATGTCGAACGAGACGATGGGGAAGTCGTCCGAGAGCCGGTCGAAGCTCAGCGCGCCGGTCTGCTGATCGACTCGCGGGAAGTCCTGGCGGCGCTGCGCGTAGCCCACCGAACCTTCGAGCCGCCAGTAGCGATTGAGCGGATAGCGCGCGAAAGCGCTTCCCCAGGTGAGTCGCGTCGCGCGCTCCGTCGCGATGTTGCCGGTTCCTGTGAGGAAGACGTAGTAGTCGCGGTAGTCGAGCACTCGGGCGCCCCACTTCAGGCGCCGCTTGAGGTTGACGTAGCTGACTTCGTAGTTGCTGAAAGAGTCGATCGAGAAAAAGCTGAGCGATGCACGGTGGTCGCCGAGCAAGTCGGTGAAGACGAGCTCGGTCGCGGCGAGGATCGAGCCGTCGTCGGTGACGCCGACGGTGATTCCCGGTACGTCGAGATTCCACTCGCGTTCGTAGGGCTGTTTGCGGGACTCGTCGATTCCGAGCTGCAGCGGCGGACGGAAGGGCTCGAGATCTTGGTCTTCCGTTTCTTCCGGTGAACGCGGCGCGGGCGCTTCCTCTCCGACTTCCTCGGCGCGAATCGCCTGGATCTGTTCTTCACGGCGCGACGGTGCGAGCGGACTGTTGCGCGGCTCGTCCGCGCCGACCGCGCGGGCGCGGTCCACCTGCTCGCCCCCGACCTTCATGCGGTAGAGCCGGAAGGTGCCGCCGTAGAACGCCGTGTACGCGATCACCGGCGCCCCGTCCTCGGCTTCGGGCAACTCGACCGCCGAGAAAGCGCCTCCCGAGAGGTCGGTGAGGCGCTCGATCTTCCCGCTGGCGAGTTCGAGCCGATGGATGTTGTAGACGCCGTAGAGTCCGCGGTCCGAGGAGAAGTAGACGAATTTCCCGTCGCGGGAGAGGGTCGGCTGGATGTCGGAGGCCGCGCCCGCGGTGAGCTGCGTCTTGCGCTCCGGCGCGCCCACCTCGACGACGAAGACCTTCTCGAAGGTGCCGATGCGGCGGTTGTAGACGAGCTGCTTGCCGTCGGCGGACCATGTCGGGTTCGAATCGTAGTAGACGTCGTCGGTGGCGTTGGTGATCGCGCCCGACTCCAAGTCGTAGACGAACACGTCCCAGACGCCGTCGCGGTTGCCGCTGAAGGCGACCTTCGTACCATCGGGGCTGTACGCCGGCGACGCGCAGCTCGCGACGTTCTCCATCTCGAAGAGGCCGAGGCGCTTTCCGCTCAAGGGATCGTAGACGGCGAGCGGAGTCGCGTTCTCGCGCTTGACGAAGAAGGCGATCTCGTCGCTCGTCGGTGACCACGCGAGATCGCGCTTGCCTTCGAAAGCCTCCGCGACGATGCCCTCGAAGCGGTTGGTGAAACCGCGTGTCACGTTGCGGATCTTCTCGCCGTCCTTCGCCGAGAGCACGAGTACGTCGAGCTCGAGGCGCGAGACGTTCGAGAGCGTCGCCACGAGCTCGCCCGAGGGCGAGAGGGCGGGCGAGAAGGTGAAAACGCCGGGACGTGAGAGGCCGATCTCACGGCCGTACTCGTCCGGCGAACGCGCTCCGGTCAGCACGGGCAGATACTTGCGGCGCAAGAAGCGCGCAAAACGGCGGTCGAATGCGTCGACGCTCAAGCCGAACGAGTCTTCGAAGGCCTTGTCGAGATTCTGTGCGAGCAGGACGCGGCGGAATTCGAAGAGGAAGGTCCGCACCCGCTCCGGGCCGTACTCCTCTTCCATGAAATCGAAGATCGCGTGGCCGTAGCGGTAGGTCAGGAAATTGAACACGTCGAGCTGGCGGATCGACGGCACCTGGTTGTTGACCACCGCGTCGCGAATGATCATCTGGTCGAACGAGTCCTCGTCGTCCGCGATGTAGCTCGCCATACCCTCCATGAGCCAGAGCGGCGGTCGTCCGCGCAGCACGCGGCGCAACGAGTCCGCGTAGAGAATGTCGAATTGGAAGACGTGGGTCAGCTCGTGGCGCGCGAGCTTGTAGCGCTTGTCCGCCGGATCGTCGATCGGCATGACGAGGCGGCCTTGAAATGGCTCCGCGAAGGCGCCGACGCCGTCGGGGATCTCCGTCAGGATGATGTTCGTCTGTTGAAAGTCGCGCTGCGTCTTGTAGAGGATGACGGGCACGCGGTTGGTCAGCTCGTGGTCGAGGATGCGCGAAATGTCGAGATACGCGCTTTCCAGTTCGTCGACCACCGCTTCGAGCTGGTTCTCCATTCCCGAGTAGTAGTGCACGTCGAAGTGCGGCGACGAGTACACCTGCCACTCGAAGTCGGAATAGGTGATCTTGTTCTTGCCGAAGAGCTGGGCTTCACCCGGCGCGATCGCGACGAGGGCCGCGGCGAACGCGAGCAACGCGATGCGAGATACGGTGCGCAATGTCACGACGACTCCTCCGAGGGGTCCGTCCCAAGAGTGCGGTCTATTCCGTCCAGATGTAGCGCGGTTCCGAACGCGTCGTCGGCACGAGGACGGCGCGAAGGTCGTCGGTCATCGTCTCGAGCAGAAAGAAGAGCATCTGCAGGTCTTCTTGCGGTTGTTCGGAGAGCAGCACCCGCTCGGCGGTGTAGCGATCCTCGTGCAGGAGCGCGCCATTCTCGCCTTTCAGGAAGAACACCTCGACCGTCAGCTCGTAGCCCCACTGCTCCGCGTAGACGGTGCGCCGGACGGTTTGTCCAGTGACAGGGTCGCGCTGGTCACGGGTGACGAATCCGGAGCGATCCTGCTTCTCGAAACGCGCGACGCCCGCGATGATCAGGTCGGCGTCGAAGTCTTCGCCCAACTGACGCCAGAAAGCGTCGTTGACCGCGAGAACCTCGGGGCGTTGCTCGGGAATCGGCGGCGGCGGCACGTCGATCACCGTGAGCGGCGTCCCGAGCGCGAGTTCGCGGCGCGCCCAGCGGCTGATCTCGAGTCCGGGGTAGAAGCGGTCGCGGTCGTTCGAGCGGAAGAGCGCGACGAGAACGCGATCGTCGGGGGAAGTCTGAAGCCGTGCGGGCACCGGGACGGTGATCGCCACTTGCTTCCAATCGCCAGCCATCGCGCCCGTCGCTGCGCTCGTCGCGAGCAGCGTCGTCACCGTGGCGAGCGTCGAGCGGAGCGATCTGCGACTCATCGGGAACCTCCCGCAGGTTCGCGCTCCGGCGCGTCGGTCGCGGGCACCTCCGTGTCGGTCGGGGCGCCTGGAGCGGTGTCTCGACCCAGTCTCGCGAGCCGGGCCGACTCGAAGAGATCGGCGTTCGTGGCGATCTCGATCTCGCCCTCGTTCGCGGCACGAGCCCGGTCGTAGAGAGCCGCAGCTGCGTCCAGGTCGCCCATGGCCTCTTTCGCGACGGCGAGATTGTTGAGGATTCTGGCGTCGTCCTCGCGCACCCGAAGGACGCGCTCCCACCGCAAGGCGGCCTCTCGCCAGAGCCCCTTCTCTGCCATTTCGGCGGCGAAGCGGAGCTCGCGATCGACATCGACGCCGGCCGGACGGCGGCGGTCGCGAGCCTCGGTCGGCGAACCGACGGTAACCGCCAGGCTCGCGATCAGAGCCAGGCGGAAGGCGAACCTGGACGGACGAAAGTGGGCTTTCATGGTGCGGAAACCGGAGTATACCCCTCGCTCGGAGGCGGTCACGGCGGGCCCTGGAGCGAGTGCGGTATGCTCACAACGCTTGATCATGCCGCCTCGGGGCGGCATCTTTCGCTAGGTGAGGACGGCCCGAACCTCCGGCGAAAGGGCGCGGCGCTCATGACGAGACTGCCGCTGCTCGCAGGGAACGCAGCTTGATTCGCACCCATAGGCTCCTGCCGCTCCTCGGGCTTCTCGCGCTCGCGGTGCCGCCTTTCGTCATTGCCGAGGCCGACAAGCCCCGGAATGCCCATCTTCTTCTCGACCGAGTGGCCCGCGGCGGCAAGCCGCTCACGGATGCAGAGCTCTCGGCGCTGCTGCAGTCGATGCCGCCCCAAGAGGTCGACGTCAATCTGGTGATGGTGTCGGCGGTCGTCACCGATCGCCGGGGGCGCGCCATTCCTGGCTTGGCCGCACGAGACTTCACCGTGACCGAAGAGGGCCAGCAGCGACCCCTCGCGTGGTTCTCCGAGGAGCAGGGCCGCTCGTTCCGAATCGTGCTTCTCGTCGATGCCTCCGGCTCGATGGGGGGCGATGCTCAGCTCGATCGCATGCGCACCGCGCTGACGCCGCTCGCTCGCGAAGTCGGCGTCGCTGATCGCGTCAAGCTGGTCGCCTTCGCGGGGCAGCGCGTCGTCGATGTGACCGACTGGACCTCCGCCGCCGGATCCGTCCTCGAGCAGGCCGTCGCCGTCCCCCGCGGTGGCAAGACGGCCCTGGCAGATGCGCTCGTCACGGCCGCGAGCCGGCTGCCGCGCGCTCCGGTGGAGCGTCAGGCGATCGTCCTCGTGACGGACGGCCTCGACAATGCGAGCCAGCGCACCACCGCGGAGGCGATCGACGCGGCGCGATCGATCGGAGTTCCCGTCTATGTGTTGGCGCTGGCGGACCACGCTCAGGCGATCCAGTACGAGCGCGGCGGCGCGTCGCCGCTCGTTCCGCTCCGTGCCATCGCGGACCAGACCGGCGGGCGCTTC
>CAZPJJ010000292.1:0-2140 GCA_964586535.1 uncultured Acidobacteriota bacterium
GTTTAACAACGTAGAGGTTCCTTTTCCGGAAGAATTCATCAAGATTGAAACAATGCTTAAATCCCTTCTTGCTAAAAAAACAGAACAATTAAGAAACCGAAAGGTTCTTTTCGGTCCGGCAAACAAGACAAACTTGTTGCAGCTGCAAAAAAAACTTTTCGCTCAGGCTTCCTTCAAACAAGGCAATATTTTCGCAGCTCTCTCAGTTTGCGCGCAGGCAATAAAAATCTCCCACGCTCTTGAATTGCTGGAAAGCCAAACTCTCTCCGGACTGAAGGAGTATTTGCAAAAACTTGCAAAACAGGCTGAACAAAAAACAAGCAAAGGTGTTCAAACTCTCGTGAACTCCGAAGAATTCAACTCGCCGCGCACGAGCGGCCGCGCGCCGTCGCGTGGGTCGCGGGCTTTCCGATGACCCCCACGGGCAAAGTCGACCGCGCCGCCACGCGGGACTTCGCGCTTCCGCGGCTGCGCCCGCTCGCCTGGGGGTGACGGCGCGCGTTCTCTCGTCCATGATCGCGCCATGCCGGACTCACCTCCGCCCGCTTGGAGCGAAGAAGATCTCCGCGCCCTCGCCGTCGCCCGCGATTTGCTCGATCGCGATCCCTTCGCCGTGCGCGTCGCGCACGCGCTCGGCAAGCCGATCGAGCGCAGCCTCGCGCTGCTTCCGGAAGCCGCGCGCCGTCTCGTCAACGGCGCCACGCACACGTCGGTCGAGCGCGCCCTCGGCGTGGCGCTGCGCACCCTCCGCGACAAACCCGGGGCGAAGGGTCACGACACGTTTCACGGCTGGGCCGCGGCGGCGTCGGGCGCGACGGGCGGACTCTTCGGCCTGCCGGGACTCGCCGTCGAACTGCCGGTGACGACGGTCATCATGCTGCGCTCGGTCGCGGCGATCGCGCGCCGCGAGGGCTTCTCGTTCGCGGATCCGCGCGTGAGGCTGGCTTGCGTCGAGGTCTTCGCGCTCGGCGGCGGCCGCCCCGACACGGACGCCGCGGAGACGGGCTATTACGCGGTGCGCGCGGCGCTCGCCTCGTCGATTTCGGAGGCGCTCGCGCACGTCGCGAACCACGGGCTCGGCGGCCCGGCGGCGCCGGTCTTCGTACGCCTCGTCTCGCGCATCGCGGCGCGCTTCGGTTTCGTCGTCGAGGAGAAGCTGCTCCTCGAAAGCATCCCGCTCGTCGGCGCGATCGGCGGTGCGCTGGTCAACTCGGTGTTCATGGAACACTTCCAGCGCAAGGCGCGCGGGCACTTCACGATCCTGCGGCTCGAGGCGAAGTACGGCGGCGGCGAGGTGCGGGAGAACTACCGGCTGCTCACCAGCGGCCGTTGACGGCCTCTTCGAGTTTCTGCCGGACTTCGGCGCGCGCGAACTCGCGAAAGATCTCTTCGAAATGCGATCGCGCCTCTTCCCCGCGCGCGACGAGCACGCCGACCAGCGCGCCGGAAGCCAGAACAGCGGAGCGCGGCAGGTGCTTGCCCTTGCGCTCGACGAGTTCGCGGATGAGCGCGGCGTGGACGACCGTGTCGTTGAAAGCGCCGAGGACGTCCTGGAGCGCCTTCGTGTCGTCGATGAACGAGCGCAGCGGCTTGCCGTAGGCATCCGCGAACGATTCGAGCGTGTAGCGCAGGCGCTTCATGGCGATGCGCAACGCGTGGAGCTTCTCGGGCGGGGAGTCACCACGGATCTTGGCGCCGCGGCGGTAGACCTTGCGCGCCGCGCCGAGCACGAGACCGGGGGCGACATCGCGCAGCGGAAGCGCAATCCGTTCGCCGGGGCGCGGGCCCGTCTCCACGAAGTGCTGGAAGCGCTCGAAGCCGCGCAGCCGCGCGCGCGATTCGAGCCAGCGCAGCAGGCGCTCTTGTTCCGCGTCGCGCAGCGCGTGGACGAGTTCGGCAAAGGGGCCGATCTCGTGGGCGACGTCCTCGGGGAGACTCGCGCCAAGGCCGGGCAGCGTGTCGAGGAGCACGTCGAGATCGCGGGCGGGCCCGAGCGCGCGGCCGGTTTTGCGCATGAGGGCGTCCCAGGGGGCGAGCGCATCCTCGGCGAAGGCGCCACGGAAGGTGCGGAAAGAAGCGCGCAGCCTGCGCGTCGCGACGCGCATCTTGTGCAGCCGCTCGATGTGCGTGCGCAGGCGGG
>CAZPJJ010000292.1:2150-5616 GCA_964586535.1 uncultured Acidobacteriota bacterium
GTGCCGGGTTCCTCCTCGAGCACGCTCGCCAGGTGGTGGCGGAAGACGGCGAGGGCCGCGTCTTGGAAGGGCATGTCGAGATCGAGCGGATCCGCGGACGACGGATCGACGGGGTCGACACCGGCGAGCAATCGCGTGCGCTCGAGCTTGCTGATCGTCGACGGTTCGAGTTCGAAGCGTGCCGAGAGCTGACGGCCGAGAGTGATGAAGGCCTCGGCTCCGCCTTCTTCGATTTCGAGTTCGATCTCGTGGAACGCCACGGAGTGGCCCGACACGTGCCCCGTCACGGCGTCGACCGCGAGCTCCGCGCGTGCTTCGCCATCGGCGGAGACCACGGAGAAGGCGTGGCGTTCGCAGGCGACGACGGCGATCTCGGCGAGCGGACGCGCGAGCGCAAGCGGCTGAGCGTGGGCGCGCAACGCGGAGGGAAGGTCGTTAGAGGTTTCGGGAAGCCGGGACGACGACCAGGGCTCCTGGACCTCGAGGCGGGTCATCACGTCCTCGTCGACGATGCCCGGACCCTTCCAACAGACCTCGGAGACGCCCTCGGCGGACCGCCAGCGCAGGCCGGCGCCCGCGCGCGCGAAATCGAATCGAGGCGAGTCGAGATAGATATCGCGCTGGCGGCGCACGCCGCGCCCGTCGACGGAGAAGCCGTGCGCGCGGATCGCCTCGACGATCGCCGCCGGGGCGTGGCCGTGGGAGTCGAGAAGTTTGATTTCGCGCTCGCGCTCGGCGTTCACGAATCCCCTGCGCCTGCGGCACTTCGATGGGCCGCGGAAACCGGAATGTTAGCACGCGCAGGGTGGTAGGATCGCGCGTCCGCCGCGGGAGGAACGACCGATGTTCGATGTCGAGAAGCTGCTCACGGACGTCTTCCGGCCCGAGGCCGGCGAACGCGTGACCGTCGCCGTCGACGTGCCGCGCGAGGGCGTCCCCGATCACGACGCGTGGCGCGAGCGGCGCGAGATGGCCGAGGCATGGCGCGAGGCGTTCGCGCGGCTCGGCGCGCGCGGAGGGTTCGAGGTCGGTCCCCTGCTGACCTGGCCCGCGACCGGCGCCAACAACGCCGACCTGCCGGCGACGGGCCACCGGGAGGGTCGCGAGGTGCCGCTCGAGTCGGCGCTGCGCGAGGCGACGCTCGTCGTCGCCATGACCCAATACTCGGCGACGGCACCGCTCTCCAAGATCGCCGGAAGCACGCGGGACTTCCGCGCAGCGTCGATGCCTGGCGTGCTGCGCCGCATGGAGCGCACCGCGCTCGCCGCGGACTACGCGGAAGTCGCGCGCCGCTGTCGGGCGATCTTCGACGTCATGGAAGGCGCGCTCTGGGCCGACGTCACGTTCTCGACCGGCCACCGCGCGTGGTTCGACCTCCGCTACCGGCGGCCCGAGATGGACGACGGCTTCCTCCCGCGCTTCAAGGAGGGCGACCGCATCATCAATTTGCCCTCGGGCGAGACCTTCTG
Source organism: uncultured Acidobacteriota bacterium (assembly GCA_964586535.1). Classification (GTDB taxonomy): domain Bacteria; phylum Acidobacteriota; class Polarisedimenticolia; order J045; family J045; genus CAZPJJ01. Next base: position 3,620 of record CAZPJJ010000292.1, read on the forward strand.
CGTGCCCTACGAGGGCGAGCGCGAGGGCGAGCCGTCGCAGACCTGCGGCACGATTCCGGTCGTGGAAAAAGACGAGCTGGTGCTCTTCCATGTCGCGGGCAATCGCGTGCGGATCGTCGAGGGCACGGGGCCGTCGAGCGAGCGTTTCCGGGCGCTCTTCGCCGAGGACGGCGCGCGCGCGAACGTCGCCGAGCTGGCGTTCGGCGTCAACGAGAAGGCGGTCGTGACGGGCAACGTGCTCGAGGACGAGAAAGCAGGATTCCACTGGGCCTTCGGCCGCTCGGAGCACCTGGGCGGGGTCTTGGGACCGGATGCCTTCCGCTCGCCGGCGACCGTCGTGCACCAGGACATCGTCTACGCGGCGGCGAGCCCGGTCTCCGTGGCGCGTGCCGCGCTGCGCCGTGCGGACGGTTCCGAAATCGAGATCATTCGGGACGGCCAGTACTTGATCTGAGTGGCGCTTTCGCGGGAGCCTTCGCGTTCATGCGGGAGGGGGCGCGCGAGGCGCGCGAACCTCGGCCAAGGAGAGACGATCGTGGCGATGACGGGAGGCGACGCGCGGGGTGGATTCGGCTCGCGACTGGGATTCGTCCTGGCGGCGGCAGGATCGGCGGTGGGGCTCGGCAACATCTGGCGCTTTCCCTACCTCACCGGCGAGAACGGCGGGGCAGCGTTCATCCTGCTCTACCTGCTTTCGATCTTCCTCTTCTGCGCGCCCGTGCTCTTCTGCGAACTGGCGATCGGCAGGGCGACGCAGCAGAGCCCCGTGGGAGCCTTCTCGAAGCTCGCGCCGGGGACGCTCTGGTATCTGACCGGCGCGCTCGGGGTGGTCGCGGGCTTCGCGATCCTCTCGTTCTACGCGGTCGTCGCGGGGTGGACGCTCGGGTACTTCGGCAAGGCGTTGCTGGGTGCGTTCGCGGACCCGATGGATGCCGAGACGAGCGGGCAGATCTTCTCGACGATGATCGGTTCGGGGCCGCTGACGACGGGGCTCGCGCTCGTGTTTCTCGTGATGACAGCGCTGGTGGTGCGCGGCGGCGTGTCGGCGGGAATCGAGCGCGCGTCGAAGATCCTCATGCCGATCCTCGCGATCTTGCTCGTGGCGATGGCCGTGCGCTCGGTGACGCTTCCCGGAGCGGGCGCGGGCGTCGAGTACTTGCTGAAGCCGGATTTCTCGAAGATCACGATCCAGACGGTGATGAGTGCGCTCGGCCAGGCGCTCTTCAGCCTCAGCCTCGGCATGGGGGCGATGATCACCTACGGCTCGTACCTGGGCCGCGAGGAGCGGTTGCCGGGAGCGGGAATCGCGGTCGCATTCTCGGACACGGGTGTCGCGTTGCTCTCGGGATTCATGATCTTCCCCGCGCTCTTCGCGATGGGGCTCGATCCGTCAGGAGGTCCCGGCCTCGTCTTCGTCGTGCTGCCGACGATCTTCGGCAAGCTGCCGGCGGGGTTTCTCGTCGCGATCATGTTCTACGGGCTCTTGGTCATCGCGGCGCTCACGTCGACGGTGAGCCTGCTCGAAGTGGTCGTCGCATATTTCGTGGACCGGCGCGGCTGGAAGCGCGAGCGCGCGACATGGATCGTCACGCTGGTCTGCTTCCTGCTCGCGGTCCCGTCGGCGCTCTCCACGGATTTTCTCGACTGGCAGAGCGTGCTCTTCGGCAACTATGCGTTGGCGATCGGGGCGCTCTTGATCTGCGTGTTCGTGGGCTGGCGTTGGGGGATCCCGGCCGCGCTCGAGGAGATCGCCCGCGGCGGCCAGCGGCTGCCGGCGGGATGGCTCTTCGGAGTGCTCGTGCGCTACGTCTGCCCGGCGGGCGTCGCCGCGATCATCATCTACTCGCTCGTGACGGGGCAGACCTTCTGACCCGCGGCGGCGGAGCGCGCGATCGTGATCAGCCGGAGAGCCCGGCGAGGCTCAGCAGCGTGTGACGGAGGTCGTCCGGCAGGGCGCGACGCTTGAACGTCGTCGCGTCGACGCACACCTGATGCAC
>CAZPJJ010000293.1:0-5595 GCA_964586535.1 uncultured Acidobacteriota bacterium
CTTTGCGGGTGCGACGCCCAGGGGTCGTCCCCCGTCCGCATCGGGCCACTCTCCCTCGGCCGCGCGCGCCCCCCGCCCTCGCACCGCCCACCAGAGTTGCCGGCGCACGGGCGCGTACACCACGCCGATCTGCGACCGCGCGTCGACCTCCAGCGCGATGAGCACGGCGAAGGTCTCGATCCCCGCCACGAAGTTCTTCGTCCCATCGAGCGGATCGATCACGAAGCGGGCGTCCTTGGGCCCCTCCGCGCCGAACTCCTCGCCGAGGATCCCGATCCCGGGCGCCTCGCGGCGCATCGTCTCGCGAGCGACTTCCTCGGCGCGCCGGTCGGCCGGCGTGACGGGGCTGCCGTCGTCCTTCACGTCGACGGCGAGCACCGGATTGCGGAAAGACTCGCGCAAGACCTCTCCGGCCGCTGCCGCGGCATGGAAGGCGGTGCGCAACAGCGTGTCGAGATCTCTTTTCGTCGCGCTCATGCCCCGGATCATACGCGGTGCTTGCGAACGTGGAACGAGAGCGACGACCCCGTGACCCGCGAGAGTCCGGTGAAGAGGAACACCCCGATCCAGAGCACCTGGATCGCGACCGCGGTCGTCGAGTGCAGGAGCGTCTGCACGCCCGCCGCCATGTCGACCTGGGGTACCGGCTGATTGGGGATGAGGGGCAGCACCGCGGCCGCGTAAACGATCCCGGCGAACGCCATCTTCTGGTACGTCGAGATGCGCCCGCCGCCGCGCTCGTCGGCGCGCAGCGTCTCGGACCAGACCCGCCAGAGCTGCGAGAGGAGGAACGCGAACGCAAACGCGAGCAGGAACCAACCGGCCGCGAAGAAGATCATCGCGATCAGGCCGACCCCGACGAGCACGGTCGCGGTGATCGCCTGGATCGGCACCACCTTCACGCCGGCGAGGTTGGACGCGTAGCAGATCTTCTTGGTCGGACCGTGGAACGTGAACGCGAGCTTCTCGAGGAACGAGCGGCTGCGCGGCTGCAGCGAGTCTAGGGGACGCCCGTAACAGCAGCCATAGCTGATGCACGCGAGGCGCCCAAACCCTTCGCCGAACACGTACGCGATCGCCATCGCGGCGAGCAGCGGGATGATCGGCAGATGCACGCCGATCGTGCGCGCCGCGATGTGATCGCCGAGAAGCAGCACGGGCGGCCCGAGGACGGTCCCCACGAAGACCGCACCGCCGATCGTCAGCGTCGCACTCTTGCGCTCGACGGCGCGCGCGAGTCCGCTCGCCGCGAAGAAGCCGATGGTGATCAGCGGCATCGTGATCAGCAGCACCTGGACGCGCGTCATGCCGACCGAACCCGCCAGCAAGAGCAGCACGAGAACGCCGATCACGCAGGCGTTCGCGGAGAGAATCCCGTACCAAGTGAGATTGACGCCGGTCCACTGGCCGGCATCGTCCTTACGCCACGGAATCGAAGCGAGAACCTGCCAGCGCTCGCCGGGCAGGGTGCGGAACCCCCAGGCGAGGATGGCAGCCGACAGCACCGCGAGCGACAAAATGACGAGCACGGCGTCCCACATGGCTTCGGCCTCTCGAGCCACGGGACGACGCCCGCGGCTCATTCACAGCGTCGCGCGACTGTCGCGCGAACGCGTACCTCCGTCTCGACCAGCGGGTGACCGCAGACCGCGGCATAGCGGGACTGCACGTCGCTGCGGCGCTGGTTTCGCAGCAAGTCGTCGGCAAATCGGACGCGCCCCGGCTCGAAGAGCAGCACGTCGGTGCTGCTACCGGGGCGATAGAGACTCTTAGGAGCACCTTTGACCAGAAACATCCCGCGTTCGACGGGGCGCGAATCGAGATAGCGCTCGGCGCTGTAGCACTGCACGACTTCGCCGATCATCAGCGCCGTGACCTCGATCATCGCCACGAGGCCGACCTGCGATCCGCCCGGTACGTCCGTCTGGAGAACCGTGACCACTCGGCGGTTCTTGGAGTAGGGCGTCGCGATCTCGAGCACCGCTTGCGGATTGCAGGAGTGATAGACGCCGTCCAGTTCGTAGATATCGAGGACCGTCCCGGCGACGGGGGTGTGGTTGTAGTGATACTTGTCGGGCGTCAGGCGCACGATCGCGAAGTCACCCTTCGCGAAAGTCTCCTGCCAGCGTGCGCGACCGCCACCGATCAGTTCGGTGAGATCGAAGAACTTGCCCTTGAGAAAGAGCGCGGAGGTCTCGGCGAGCGATCCCACGACGAGCCTTCCGTCCGCGGGCGAGACGACATCCGCTGCGTCCGCGGACATCGGCCGGCAATCCCAGTAGCGGATCTGGCGCTCGAAGATCTTTCGCGGCGTCGTGAACGTCGACGGCGCGGCGACGCATTCGCCCAGGTCGACGCCCGTCCGCGCGAGAAAGCGCGTGTTGCCCAAGAGCGAAGGAGCGAGTGGCAAATCGAAGTTCAGCGTCGCCAGCAGCTTGGACATGCGCGCCGAGGTGAGCGCGCGGAAGATCGCGGGCGCGCTCTCGCGCACGGTCGAGTAGAGATACGAAACGACGCGATCGCCGAAGAGGTGCTCGTCGAGCACGTCTCCGGAAGAGCGGTCGATGTATTGGTGCCGCGCGAGCGTGTTCGCCGACCGATGGCGGGACGCGGAATCACCGGCGATCACGGTCGGTGGCACGACGACCCCGGCACCGCCCGCGACGGCGGCCCGGGCCACGGGGTATGCGGTGTCGTCGACACCCGTCGTTTCTGCCGTTCGCGTCCGCATCGATCTGACACCTCGCTGTCAGTTCGAGGGAAACGATAGCCACTGCGTGTGTCGAACTTGTCAACTAAGGGTGAAGGTTCGGTGGATGTGATGTGACGAAGTGGAAACGAACAACAAAAAGAAAGGGGGCGGCACGAAGGCCGCCCCAGGGGGTTCCCCGCTCCCCGTGTATGCGATCAGAACCGCAGCGTATAAGTGCTCGCCGGCGGCGTGGTGACGAAGAGGAAGATCGGTTGCCCTTCCTTGAGGAAGTCGAGGCGTTCCGGTTCGGTGCGCAGGCTGACTTCCGCCGCCGGTCGGACGCTGATCTTGTCGGGCACCCGCATCGTGCAGTTGGGATTCGGCCGCACCAAGTAGCTTCCGTAGGGCAGGTCGTTCAGCGCAGGCACGACGACGCCATTGAGCACGAGTTCGGGGCGGCAAACGTTGTTTTCGACAGCCAGCTGGAACGTGAACGTGTGGGGCGAGACGATCACCGGGTCCGGCACGGAGCCCGCCAGCACCCGCACTTCGAGATCGGGAATCGCGCCCGCGCTCGAGGTCACCGTGTAGAGACCCGGCGGCAGCACGACGCGGAACTCCGTGAGTCCCGCAGCCGTTCGCTTGCCGAAGCGATCGCGCGCAAGCTCGAAGGCTGACTGCGAGAACGGATCGCCCGCTCCGCCGGCTCGCTCCAGTTGCAGCGTCGCGCGCGCCGAGTTGGGCAGATCGACGATCTCGAAGCGGGTGACGACGCCCGATCCCCAGAAGCGCTTGAGGTCGTCGACGACCTGACGGGGAGACGCCACCTCGAACACGAACTCGCTCGCACCGGGCAGGAGGCCCAAGTGGGCCTTGCGCTCGAGCGGCTCGTCCCATTCGACCGGATGATGTCCGAGCAGGTCGATGACGCGCTCGAAGTGATCGATGGAACTTTCGAGATCGACGCCGCGGGCGTGGAGCAGCGCGGCCTGCAGGTGCGCCTTTGCCGCCCACTTCGAGATCTCGGCGAGCTGCCGCTCGTCTTCGATGAAGAGCTCATCGAGGCCGAGCCGGCTGTCGACCTCCTCGAGGTAGCGGTCGACGTCGTGGAGCACGGAAGAAACCAGCTCGCGACTGACCTGGTTGCGCGTCAGAAGCACGTGGTACGCCGTCACGGCGCGATACGTGTCCTGCATCCAGGCGACTTCGCCTTCGGGAGTGTGATCGGGCTGAGGCGCCGCCTGGTTCGCGAACGCGAGCGGCGCGATGGCAAGCAAGACCAGCGGAATGATGATGCGCGCACTCATGGCTCAGCTCCCCTGCTTCGCGATGGCGGCGAGTTCGACTTGGTCCGCTTTCGCGGTCAGACCGAACTGCCGGAGAATGTTCACGTAGTTCTGCCGGAAGGGCTGCAGCTCATCGGCCTGGAATTTGCGCCGCGCCTTCTGATACGCGCGTTCGGCGTGGACGAGAGCGTCGATCTTGTTGCCGAAGTTGGCCTCGGCGCGGCTGAGATCGAAGTAGGCCACTTCGTCGCCTTCCCACTCGAAACTCGTCGCTTCGCGCGCCGCGTCGAGCGCCTGCTCGAAGCGGCCGGCGGTGTAGTGGGCATACGAGATGACGTGGAGACTCGTGCCGTACTGGAGCTGGATCTCGGGATTGCCCGGATCGAGCTTGAAAGCCATGCGGCCGTACTCGACAGCCTTGAGCTTGTACTCGTGGTCGTCCTGACGGCTCGAGAAGTCCGCCATCTGGCGGTAGACCTCGGCACGGTACTCGGTGCCATTCGTCTCGCCGGCGGCGAGCGCGAAAGTCTCGATCACTTCTCCTGCGTCGCTTCCCTCGGTATTCATGAGGTCGAGCGCCGTCTGCCAGAGAACTCCGGCCTTCGTGTTGCCTTCGTCGAAGCCGACGACTTCGTGCAGTTGCACGAATCGCTCGTCGAACACCGAGCCGAAACCGAAGCGGCAGGCTTCGCGCACGCGGAGCAGGTAGATCTCGGGCACGCTCGAATAGCGAGCCATCTCGAACGCTCGGTTGATGTACGCGAGAACGTACTTGGCGAAAGCCGTGTACTCCTCGCCGTCCTTGGGCTTCCCGGCGAGGCTCTCGTGCTTCACGCTCAGGGCGCGGAGCATGTGCCAGTTGGCCGCGTTCTCGAGCGCGAGGTCCGAGAAGTGATCCCACTTCAGGCGCTCGTAGTAGATCGTCCCCATGACGTTGTGCTTGAAGAAGGGATCGTCCTGGAGAATGCGGAGGCTCTCGTGCATCTCCGCGAGGACGTCCTTGTCGAAGTCGTAGGGGAACGACGCCGGGTCAGTCTTCCAGAGCTCGAAGCGCGCATGTCCGCCGACGAACGCGACGAGCGCGAAGTCGGCGCCGGCGCGAGGCAGCCCTTCGGCCGCGAGCGTCGCGCCGTAGGCGTCAGCAGCCTCGGACGCGGCGCGCCAGTCGCGTGCGTTGTACGCATTGACGGCGGTCTGCCGGAGAGACTCGAGCGTCTGAATGGCGCTGGCTTCCGCCGGCGCCGCCGGCAACGCGAGCAGCAAGCCCGCGCAGGCGACGGCGACGCGAAGGGATGCGCGTACGCAGTGATGGGTCGTCTGGTTCACGATGCACCTCGCGTGTAGCGGTGGAGAGCGCGCTTCGCGCTTTCCGCTTCTTCAACTTTGGACGTGACCGGGCGGGCCCCCTGCCCGCGGGCGACGAAGAGCATCGCGAGACCGTTTTCGGCCGGCACGATGACGTGCACGACGCCGTCGCGGTAGCGAATGATCAGCCCGTCGCCGTCACGTTCCACCCGGATCACCTCGTCGTCCTTCGATCCGCTCCACGCGGCGCGATCGCGCGCCTGGTGGAGCAGCTCGGTCAACTGGGGCAGCAGCACGTTCCAGCGCGCGGCT
>CAZPJJ010000294.1:0-5580 GCA_964586535.1 uncultured Acidobacteriota bacterium
ATAAGCGCAGCCTCTCCGCGTGGCCGCTCGGGCGCGCGCGCGGATCTCACGCGGGCCCGGCGCCGCGTACAGGAACGTCCATGAAGATCCCGTCTCTGATCCTCCGGCAGCTCTACACCTTCGGCTCGCTCGAGAACACCGCGGAAGGAGCCACCTTCGGGCTCAAGAACCGCCTCTCCGATGCGACGCTCCTGCGCGTCAAGAGCATCGCGATCGACGACGAGAAAGTCGATCTCGGCGGGGTCTCGATGGAGCTCAAGGACGGCCGCAGCGTCGCGGCGACGGCGATCTCCCCCGATGCACCGCTGCCTTTCGCCTTGCGCGACGGGATCAAGCTCACGATCGAGGGGAAGACCCTCGAGCGGGGCCAGCACGAGCTCTCGTTCGAGTTCGAGGCCAAGCCCTTCGGCAAGCTCTCGTTCACGGCGAAGGACGCGATCACAGAGGAGAAGGTCAAGCTCACACGAATCCCGTACTCGAAGGAAGACGACTACGGCAAGAAGATCATCAAAGAGCGGCAAGCCTTCGTCGAGAAGTTCACGGGCGCCACGCTCGAGCACGTCGCGAAGTACTCCTTCGACCCGCAGGTGACGAAGGGCAACGTCGAGAACTTCACCGGCGTCGCGCAGATCCCGATCGGCTTCGCCGGGCCGATCAAGATCAAAGGCGAGCACGCGAAAGGCGAGTTCCTCGTGCCGCTCGCGACGACCGAGGGCACCCTCGTGGCGTCCTACAACCGCGGAATCAAAGTGCTCAACCTCTCGGGCGGCGTAACCTGCACGGTCCAGGACGACTGCATGCAGCGCGCTCCGGTGTTCGTGTTCGAATCGGCGCGCGAGGCGCGCGATTTCCGGACCTGGGTCGACGAGCACATGAAGGAGATCCGGCAGGCCGCCGAGGCTACGTCGTCGGTCGCGAAGCTGCTCTTCATCGACACCTATCTCGCCAATCGATTCGCCTATTTGCGCTTCAACTTCTCGACCGGCGACGCCGCCGGACAGAACATGGTTGGCCGCGCCACCTTCGCGGCGTGCTCGTGGATCCTCGAGCAGGTGAAGACCGTGCGCCGTTTCTACCTCGAGTCCAATCTCGCGACCGACAAGAAGGCCTCGCAGGTCAACATGATGCGCACGCGCGGCAAGCGCGTGACGGCCGAGGCGGTGATTCCCAAGTCGGTCCTTCAGCAGCACATGCGCGTCGAACCGGAGCAACTCGTCTTCCATGCTCAGGTCGCGAACGTGGGTTCGATCCTCTCGGGCGCGAACAATAACGGCGCCCATTCGCCGAACGGCATCACGGCGATGTTCATCGCAACAGGGCAGGACGTCGCCAACGTCTCGGAGAGTTCAGCGGGAATCTCGCACGTCGAGCTCACCCAGGACGGCGACCTCTATCTGTCGATGACCATCCCGAGCCTCATCGTCGCGACCCACGGCGGCGGCACGGGGCTTCCGACGCAGCGCGAGTGCCTCGAAGTGCTCGGCTGCGCCGGGAAGGGCAAGGTCAAGAAGCTCGCGGAGATCATCGCGGGCGTCGTGCTCGCGGGCGAAATCTCGCTGGGTGCGGCGATCTCGTCGCTCGACTGGGTGTCGAGCCACGAGAAGTACGGCCGCAACCGCTGATCACACGAGGCCCGGCTCGGTTTCGATCTCCGGGAGCGGTTCGAAGCCGCGGTAGAGCAGTCCTGCGACGAGCGCCGTGAAGGGTGCCACGGTCACGAGTCCGAACGAGCCGACGAGGATGTTGAGCACCTCGGCGGCGACAAAGGGCGCATTGAGCACGTTGTGCATCGGCAGGCCCTTCGCCATGAAGAGCATGAACATCGCGATGTGCGAGCCGGAGTAGGCGAGGAGGAGCGTCGTTGTCATGGTGCCTACGACCGCGCGCCCGACGCGGAGTCCGGACTGCATGTGCTCGAACATGCCGATCGCCGGGTGCTTGCGCTTGATCTCGTCCATGCTCGCGGCGATATCCATCGCCAGGTCCATCACGGCGCCTGACGACGCGAGAAAGACGCTCGCGACGAAGATGTCCGTCAGGCGCAGATCGGGGTATCCCGAGTAGAGCAGCGCCTGCGAGAACGCGCGCACCGCACCGTGCAGCCGGAAGGCTTCCGAGAACCACACGGCGAGGCCGCAGGTGAGCAGGAGCCCGAGCATCGAGCCCACGAACGTCGCGATACCGCGCCGGTCGACGCCGCCCACCGAGAAGGTGATCACCGCCGTCAGCACGGCGACGATCGCCAAGGCCGTGGGAATGGGCGGGTAACCCTGCAAGAGCAGCGGAAAGAAGAGCTTCCAGAGTACGAGCGCCGCGAAGACGAACGAGAGCATCGCCTTGAGCCCTGTCACGCCCGCGACCGCCACGAGCAAGATCGCGAAGAGAGCGACCAGCACGAGTTGCAGCCGCAACCGGGAGTGCCCGCGCGCGATGACGTCGAAGGGTTCGCCGTCCTTGAGTCCGTACTCGACCAAGATCACCGAGCCGACTTCGTAGAACTCGTCGAATTCGAGGTTGCCGGTGAGCATGTTCGAGACCGGCACTTCTCGACCCTCGTGGGGTCCGTCGAGCAACCGCACCGAGAGGAATTGGCTCTCGGTCTTGATGATCAGATTCGTGCGCACATGACTGTTGTCGGTGGCGAGGACGACGGCGCGCGCATGCTGACCAGTGGGGGAGGTCGGAATCTTCGAGATGTCGAGAAAGGCGAGCCCGAGGCAAAGGGATCCGATGACCAGGGCGAGGACCCATTCGCGGCGCGTGGCGGACATGGCGACTCCGGATGTATGTAGAAGAAGCGGCGCCGCGGGGGCGGCGCCGCCTCGTACATCGAGATAGGAACTACTTCGTGACGGGCAGTTCGGGGAGGTTCATGAGCGCGGCGAGGCGCTTCGCGATGTCGGTGTTGTCGTAGAAGCCGGCGAAGCGCCAAGCCTCGCGGCCCTGCGCGAAGACGGGCACAGGCACGCCGGTGTGCGAGTAGGAGGTCCAGCCGATGCTGGCGCGCTCGTTGAGGATGTGAGTGATCGTGACCACGATCGGGTTGTAGTAGCCGTAGAGGAGCTGGTTCTCGGCCGAGCTGTTGTCGTTCATGCCGACCATCGACTTGTCGTAGGCGTCCTCGAGCTTCTCTCTCTGGTAGGCATTGAGATCCGCCCACTTCAGACCGAAGGCGGTTTCGAGGAGCGACGTCATCTCGATGTTCGTCTCGAGATTGTTCGGCAAGGTCCAGTCGTAGCTACCCGCGAACGCGGCCTTGTGCGCGGCCCACTGGTTGGCTTCGAAGTACTCGTAGCTGTTGTCCTGGCCGAGCAGGCGATCGTAGTAGGCGGTATAGGCGGTAGTCGCATGACCGATCGTCATGCCGCCCGTTTCGTGGTCGCCTGTGACGATGATCAGAGTTTCCTGCGGGTGAGCTTCGTAGAACTCCAGCGCTTTGCCGATGGCCGCGTCGAAGTCGAGCATGTCGCCGATCGTCGCGACGGCGTCGTTGGCGTGGCACGCCCAGTCGATCTTGCCGCCTTCGACCATGATGAAGAAGCCCGTGGGGCCGGAGATGTCGCTGAGCACTTCGATCGCGACTTCGGTCATCTCGGCGAGCGAGAGATTGCCCTCGGGGCGATCGATCGCGTACGGAGTCGCCATCGACCCGTCGAGCGTCGCATTGATCGCGACGACCTTGCTGCGGGGATTGTCGGCGAGGCCGAGGATCGACTCGCGATCGTTGAGCACGACGTAACCGTTGTCCGAGAGGAGCTGCCACACGTCGTTGCTCGTGTCGCCGGTGCGTGCCGGGCCCAGCGGCGAAACGAGGCCGCCGCCGCCGAAGAAGTCGTAGCCGCTCTGCGCGAGCTGCGTGGCGATGTTGTTCATGAGGCCGCGATTCGGGACGCTGGCGTAGTAGGCCGCCGGCGTCGCGTGGTCGAGCGACACGCTGGAGAGGACGCCGATCTTCTTGCCGAGGAGTTCCTTCGCGAGTTGGGCGACGCTCTTGATGCTCGTCGTCTTGGTGTCGTCCATGCCGATGACGCCCGACATGGTCTTGAGGCCGGAGGAGAACGCCGTCGCCGAGGACGCCGAGTCGGTCATGAGGGCGAAGGAGTCGTAGGTCGTCTGCATGCCCTGGATCGGCATCTTCGACATGTTGAGCCGGTTCTCGGGTTTGAGCAGGTCGGTCGCCACGCGAGCCGAGCCGCCGTTGATCGTCGTGAGGTAGGCCTCGGTGGCCTGGATCTGCGACGCCGACATGCCGTCGCCGAGGAAGAAGAACACGTACTTGGGCGCGTGCGGGCTGGGCTTGACGACCCAGTTCGCGTTGGGGCCGCCGACCGCGAGCGACGCGGCCTGGTTGCCGGAGAGACGCGGGCCGTCGCCCGCGAACGCGACCGACGCCGCCAGGGCGACCGCGACGGTCAGTCCAATCACTGCCAAGTGTCCACGCTTCATGAGAACCGCCTCCTTCGTTTTCGATCTTCGGGGGAAGAACCAGCGAGCGTCGCCTGACGCTTCGCTGACGAGGAGGCTAACCAATCGCTTTGTCAGGACCGTGACAGGCGGGAGACGATCGATGGCTAACGCCGTCATTCCGGCGGGAAAAGGGCGCGAGCTAACTTCCTTATTCCCAGTGTTCTAGTCGGACTAGCCCGGATTCCAGGCGGTCTTCGTCAGCGATCTCGCCCGGACCCACGGCCCTCCCGAACCCGGTCTCGGAGCGCCTCCCGCTGCTCTTGGCGCCAAGCGGCGAAGGCCTGCTCCTGGGCATCGTCGAGGATCGGCGCCACCTCCGCGGCGAGCGCTTCTTCGCGCTCCTGCATCGTGGCGCGAAGGTCCCGGAGCGCTCCGCGCCCCCGACCGCCGGACCGCCCCTCGGCCATCGCCGCCCGCCGCGCGTCCAAGTCCGCTGCGAGGATGGGGACGAGCGCGTCCTCCTGCTCCGGCGTGAGAGCGAGGCGATCGCGAAGCCGATGGACGAGCAACTCGCCGCCCGCGAGCGCGCGGCGCTCCTGGCGCCATGTATCCAATGTCTGCAATTGCTCGGCGGTGAGGAGCGCCTCCAAGTCCGCGCGCGACGCCTCCTCGACCGCGCGCAGCTTCTCGCCCAGGCCTCGGACATCGTCGGGCGAGGTGCCCTCGCGGTGGGCCTCGAGCACCTCGCGGCGTCGCGCCATCTCGTCGTCCAGGATGCGCGCGACCGCGAGAGCGGTCTCGCCCTCGAGACCGATCTCGGCCGCGATCGCGAGCGACCTCGCGCTGGGGCCCGCAGGCGGCGGTGTGTCGGGTCGGCCCTCTGCGAGAGCGAATCCAAGGCAGCCTGCAAAGAGCACCAAGACTGTCGAGGCGAGACGCAGCGAACGGCGCATGGCAGCTTCTCCTGGATGGCGATCGGAAGCCGATCCGGTCGCGCACAGGGTAAGACGAACGTTCGCGAGGGAGGTTGACCGGCCCGCCGAGCGCCCGACCGGCGCGCGCTTCGGGGCTATCATGCCCTTTCCATTCCTTCGAGTGATCGGTCGCTGGCCGGAACGACGCCGGCCGGGGAACGGGGAGCATGGCGGAAAGAGCGGGTAACCCCGCGGTGCA
>CAZPJJ010000295.1:0-5578 GCA_964586535.1 uncultured Acidobacteriota bacterium
GGCCCACGCGGTGCTCGCCACGGCCGCGCGTCGCACCGGCGACCAGGATCTCGCGCGGCGCGCCGCGGGAGAGGCCTTCCGCGCGCTCGACGCCCTGCTCGGCGCGTTGCCCGAGTCCGACCGCCCGCGCTGGCGCGAGCGGCCCCGCGTGCGCGCCGTCCTCGAACTCGGCGCGGAGCTCGGCGCGGATGCACGGCCTGCGGCCGCCGTGGCGCCGCCTTCGTCGGGCGGGGCAACGGACGATCTCGCGCGTCGCGTGCGCGAGCTCGAGCGCCTCGTCGAGATCAACCGCTCGCTCAACTCGGCGCGCGATCCGCGCAGCGTCCTGCAGGTGCTGCTCGACACCGCCATCGATCTCACGGGAGCGGAGCGCGGCTTCGTCGTGCTCGAAGTGGGCGGGCGCGCCGAGGTCGAGATCGCGCGTGGCGTCGGCGGCGCGGAGCTCGCGGGCGAAGAGCGCGAGGCCTCGCGCGAGGCGGCGCGCCGCGTGATGCGGGACGGTACGCCGCTGCTCGCTCACGACGCGCTCACCGACGACCGGCTCTCGGCGTCGCGCTCGATTCACGCGCTGCGCATCCGCTCGCTGCTCGCGGCCCCGCTGCGCGTGCGCGGCCAGCTCGCCGGCGCGATCGTCGTCGACTCGCGCCGCGCGGCAGCCGTCTTCGCGAACGGCCAGGAGCGCCTGCTCGAACAACTCGCCGACCAGGCCGGCATCGCGCTCGCCAACGCGCGCCAGATCGACGAACTGCAGCGCCAGTCGGAGGAGATCGAGGGCCTCAACGCGCGGCTGAAAGAGACGGTCGAGGAGCAGCGCATCGAGATCCTCGAGAAGCAGTCGAACCTCGAGCTGCGCTTTCGCTACGACTGCATCATCGGCGCATCGCCGCCGATGCAGAAGCTCTATCGCTCGCTCGAGAAGCTCATTCCCACCGAGATTCCGGTCTTCGTGACGGGCGAGTCCGGAACGGGCAAGGATCTCGTCGCGCGCGTGCTGCACTACAACGGACCGCGCCGCGAGCGCCGCTACGTGACTGTCAACTGTGCCGCGCTCACCGACACGCTCTTGGAGTCGGAGCTCTTCGGGCATCGCAAGGGCGCCTTCACGGGCGCGGAGCGCGATCGCCACGGGCTCTTCGAGCAGGCCGACGGCGGCACGCTCTTTCTCGACGAAATCGGCGAGATGCCGATGCACCTGCAACCGAAGCTGCTGCGCGCGATCCAGTTCGGCGAGGTGCGGCGCGTCGGCGAGGACACGCCGCGGCACGTCGACGTGCGGATCGTCGCCGCGACGAATCGCGACGTGCAGCAGCACGTGGCCGAGGGACGGTTTCGCGAGGACCTCATGTACCGCCTCGACGTCGGCCGCGTGCATCTGCCGCCGCTTCGCGAGCGGCTCGAGGATGTCGGCCTGCTCGTCGACCACTTCCTCGAGGGTGCCGCGAAGGGCCGCACGAAGAAGGCCGTCGAGCCGGCGGCGCTGCGGCTCTTCCTGCGCCACGACTGGCCCGGCAACGTGCGCGAACTCGAGAACGAGGTGACCAAACTCGCGACCTTCACAGAGGGCGACGTGATCACCGAGGTCGACGTCCTCGAGAACAGCACCTTCCTGGAGCGGGCGCGGGCGCGGATGACGGCGGGAGAGGCGCTCGACGACGACGGGATCGGGACGCTCGAGGAAGCCGAGATCGCCCGCGTGCGCGAGGCCCTCAAGGCCGCCGGCGGCAATCGCACGCGCGCAGCCCAGATGCTCGGCATCGACCGCTCGACCCTCTACCGCAAGTTGAAGCGCCTCGGCGGCGACTGAGACGCGGGCTGCCACTCCGTCCGGCTGCGTTGCACTCTGCAACGGTCGTTGCCCGTTGCAACGTCGCGCGCTGGGGCCGGCCCTGATTGTTGAGGGCGAGTGCCCGTTCGTATTTGCCCTTTACTGCGTTATTTGGACCGTCGGACAATATGGCACGCGGGTTGCTTTACCTCAGGTTGCGAAGGCGGAAAGACCCGACAAGGGGTGCAAGGGACGGAAAGCCTCGTTGCAAGCCCAGACACGATTGCAGCGCCCAGCCCTAAACCCTGTAGCCCAAGCCCAAGCCCCCGCCCCTTGGCCCCTTGTCGGGAAAACTTCGGAGGCCCCGAAGCGCCTCGCCTGAACAAAGCAACGGAATCTCCTTTTTCCCCGCTCTGCACGTGCGACTCTCGCAGAAAGGCCCGCCGATCCCCCCGGCGGGCCTTTCCCTTTCCTGGGGACAGGCGACTTAGGGGGACAGGCGACTTAGGGGGACAGGCGACTTAGGGTGCCTGTCCCCCTAAGTCGCCTGTCCCCCTATCTGGACTGTCGCCGCCGCCTGCGCAGGGAGGCGCGGCCTGTCAGTCGGTGCGCGGTGGGATTCCCGTCGGCTTCGAGGCGAGCCATGTGGTGAGGTGG
The DNA here is from genome assembly GCA_964586535.1 of uncultured Acidobacteriota bacterium. Classification (GTDB taxonomy): domain Bacteria; phylum Acidobacteriota; class Polarisedimenticolia; order J045; family J045; genus CAZPJJ01. Next base: position 2,423 of record CAZPJJ010000295.1, read on the forward strand.
GCCTCGAGGGCGTCGCGGACTTCGCGGAAAGCGGCGAGTTTCTGCGCGTCGGTGCCGTCGACGGCGGCGGGATCGGGGAACGGCCAGTTGTGGCGCTCGCGCATGTTGGGCCAGACGGCGGGGCAGGACTGCGCCGCGGCATCGCAGACGATGACCAGGTGATCGACGAGGACGCGCCCCAGGTACTCGCGAATGCCCTTCGCGCGCTGCCCCGAGATGTCGATGCCGCGCTCGGCGAGCGCCTGCACCGCGAACGGACTGAGCGTCCCGGGCTCGATGCCGGCCGAGCCGACCTCGACCAGGTCGCCGGCGAGATGGCGCAGCAGGCCCTCGGCCATCTGCGAACGAGCAGAGTTACGGCTGCAGACGAAAAGCACGAAAGGCTTGCGGGCCATGGCGGGTGTCCTCCCCGAGTCTCGAATCAGACGCGCCGGGCCGCGACGTCGATGCTGGTCACGAAGTCGGCGATCTTCGATCCCGCCGGCAGCGCTGCGGCGATGCGCTGGAAGAGCGGATCCTCGGCATCCTCGAGCGACGCCGCGTATTCGGGCTTGTGCTCGATCGTCACGTCGACGAGCCCCGCGTCCTCGAGCATGCGCCGGTATTCATCGATCGAAACCGCGCCCGCGACGCAGCCGACGAGAGCCTCGACCATCGTTTTCACTTCGTCGGGCAACGGCCGGAAGAGCGCGATGTCCGAAACCGCGACGCGCCCGCCAGATCGAAGCACGCGCGCGATCTCGCGGAACACCTGCGGCTTGTCGGGCGAGAGATTGATGACGCAGTTGCTGATGACGACATCGACGCTGGCATCCGCGACGGGCAGATGCTCGATCTCGCCGAGGCGGAATTCCACGTTGTCGAGATCTGTCGTCGCGCGGTAGCTCGCGATGCCCGCGCGCGCCTTGCTCAGCATCTCGGGCGTCATGTCGACGCCGATCACGCGACCCGTCGCCCCAACCTTGGGCCCCGCGAGAAAACAATCGAAGCCGCCGCCCGCGCCGAGGTCGAGCACCACTTCGCCTTCGCGAAGTGCGGCGATCGCCGTCGGATTGCCGCACGAGAGGCCCATGTTGGCGCCCTGTGGGATCCAGGCGAGCTCGCTGGCGGCGTAACCGAGCCGCTCGGCGAGCGCCTCCGGTCGCATCGGCGATCCGCCGCAGCAGCCGCCGTCGACAGCGCCGCCGAGCGATCCCGCGGTCGCGACCTTGGCATATCCAAGGCGCACGAGTTCGCGCGTCTTCTCGGCGCTCTCGCCGTCCGCAGCGGGACCACCGCCGCAACAAGAACCACCCATGACGTACTCCTTGTGACGATCACGTGACGGAGCCGGGCGCCGACACGACGGTAACGAACCGCAAGAGCCGGCCAAAGGTACCGGCGACTCGCATCGATCGTCAAACTCGAGATGGTGGATCACGAAGCGAGGCGAAACGCCGGCCCGTCCCCGGCAACCAAGGCACCGGAAGCGATCAGCGGAGGGTCACGAGATGCTCGACGAGCGGAGGCGCCTCGAGGAGGCACGCGCGAACGTTGCGCCCTGGCGGCGCTGGGGCCCCTACCTCGCCGACCGCCAGTGGGGAACGGTCCGCGAGGACTACAGCGAGCACGGCACGGCGTGGGAGTACATCACCCACGACGATGCGCGCAGCCGCGCCTACCGCTGGGGCGAGGACGGCATCGGCGGGATCTCCGATGACGAGCAACGGCTCTGCCTCTCGCTCGCGTTCTGGAACGGCCGCGATCCCGTACTCAAGGAGCGCTTTTTCGGCCTGACGGGCAACCAGGGAAACCACGGCGAAGACGTCAAGGAGCTCTATTACTACCTCGACGGGACGCCGACGCATTCCTACATGCGCATGCTCTACAAGTATCCGCAGGTGGCGTTTCCCTATGAGCATCTCGTGAAGGAAAACGCGCGCCGCGGGAAGAACGAGCCCGAGTTCGAACTGCTCGACACCGGTGTCTTCGACGAGAACCGCTACTTCGACATCTTCATCGAACATGCAAAAGCGGGCCCCGAGGAGATCCTCGTTCGGGTGACCGCTCACAACCGCGGCCCGGACGCTGCCGACCTGCACCTCGTCCCGCAGCTCTGGTTTCGCAACACGTGGGCGTGGCAACCAAACGCCGAGAAGCCCGAGCTGCGCGATGCGGGCGGCCCAGTGGGCGCCCGGACGATCGCGTGCCGGCACGCGGAGCTCGGCGAGATGTTCCTTCACGCCGAAGGCTCGCTCGACCTGCTCTTCTGCGAAAACGAAACGAACCACCCCCGCCTGCATCGCGTCGCCGCCGAAGGCCCCTTCAAGGACGGCATCGACGACGCGATCGTCCACGGACGAAGCGACGCGCTCTCCGCCGCGTCCCGCGGGACCAGGGCCGGAGTTCACGCGCGAGTCGCGATTCCGCCCGGCGGCACGCACACGCTTCGCCTTCGCCTCTCGCGTGTCGCCCGCTCGCCGTCCTTCGCCGACTTCGACGCGATCGTCGACGAGCGCCTCCGCGAGGCGGACGCGTTCTACGCGGATCTCCAACAGGGAATCGCAAGCGAAGACGCACGGCTCGTTCAGCGCCAGGCGTTCGCGGGCATGCTTTGGTCGAAGCAGTTCTATCATCTCGACGTCGAGCAGTGGCTCGACGGCGATCCGGGTCATCCGCCGCCTCCGCCCGCTCGCAGGAGGGGCCGCAACGCGGAATGGCGCCATCTCAACAACGCCGACGTGATCTCGATGCCCGACACGTGGGAATACCCCTGGTATGCGGCCTGGGATCTCGCGTTTCACTGCCTTCCGTTCGCTCAGATCGATCCCGAGTTCGCCAAGCACCAGCTCGTCCTGCTCACGCGCGAATGGTACATGCATCCCAACGGTCAGCTTCCCGCCTACGAATGGGCCTTCGGCGACGTGAATCCCCCCGTTCACGCCTGGGCTGCCTGGCGCGTCTATCAGATCGACCGCAAGCAGACCGGCCGCGGCGATCTGGAATTCCTCGAACGCGTCTTCCACAAGCTCATGCTGAATTTCACATGGTGGGTGAACCGCAAGGACCCCGACGGTCGCAATGTCTTCCAAGGCGGCTTCCTCGGACTCGACAACATCGGCGTCTTCGATCGCTCGGCGCCGTTGCCGACGGGCGGGCACCTCCACCAGAGCGACG
>CAZPJJ010000296.1:0-5578 GCA_964586535.1 uncultured Acidobacteriota bacterium
CCAGCCAGCGGTGGAGGCGGCGGAGCGTGTTCTCGCCGGCGACCTCGCGGACCGAGGTGATCGTCTGCACGAGCAGATCCCGCCAGTCGATCGCGGGCGTCGTGGCGAGGGCGCGAGCCTCCGCAGCGATGAGCCGCTCGATGCCTGGGCGCAGGTCGTCCAGATCGGCTTCACCGAGACCCGCCGCCCGGCAGGCCTCGAGGCCGCGCGTGAGCGCCAGGAGCGTGGCGACCGAATTGCCCAGCGGCTGCTCGAGCAAACGTCCCACGAGCGCGCGGGCGCCGCCGCGCAGCGCCTCGGGGAAGGGCGGGGGCAGTTCGAGGCCTAGTTCACGCGCTTGGCGTCCGATCCACGCGTAGCGATCGATGATGGCGTCGTCCAGAGCGGGCAGATCCTTCGAGGCGCGCGAGGACGCGAGCCGGAGCGCGATCTCGAGCGACGCCGCGCAGAGCTCGCCGTCGTGGTGCCCTTCCGTCGAGATCGACGGTCGCGTGCCGCGCCCGCGCTCTTCGGCGACGAAGCGGGAGGTCCACTGCTCTCCCGTGCGCAGATGGACGGCGACCGCGTTGCCGGCGACGCGCGTGATGTCGCCGTCGCGTTCGACCGTCGGCTCGTCGGATTCGCTCACGGCGAAAGCGCCGAAGGTGGTGGCGATCGCACCGCCCACCGGCTCGCCGGCCAGCGCGCCTTCGAGACGGCCGAGCGCGTGGACGCGAATCGCGCAGGTCCCGTCGCTGGCATCGCGGTCGCTGACGCTCCGGAACACGTCCGCTCCAGTGCCACGGGTGCGGTCGTTGGATCGCGCGTCTTCGAGGACGCCCGCGAGATCGCCGTGCATCTCGAGACCGAAGACCTCCTGTGCGAGTTCCGCCGCGCGCACGGTGTGGCGCAGGACCTGCGTGGCCTCGATGCCCGCGATGTCGTCGAAGAACCAACCGCACGACGTCGACGCGAAGAGCGTCTGACGGATCATCTCCAAGAGCTTGGCCGCGCGTAGCCGCTCGGCGTCATCGAGCGGGGTGCTCGCGTGCCGAAAAATGAGATCGTCGAGCCGGTCCTGTGGCGCGCGCCGTACGAGGACGTCGCCGTACTCGCGGGCGGCCAGCCACGGATCTTTGAAGAGCGTGCCGCCGCGGCGGTCGATGGCCGTGAAGATGCGGTCGCGGAGCACGCGAACGGCCCGCCGCAGCGGCACGCGCCATTCCCAACTCCAACCGGGTACGTGGGCCATCCCGCAGCCGCAGGCGCGCTCCCAGCGGCCGACGCCGTGCGCGCAAGACCACGCGGAAGGTTCGACGAGTTCGGCTTCCCAAGTAGCGGGCAGACCGCGCAGCGCTTCTCCGAGATGAGTCACCTTGGCCAGCCCCGCCAAACGGGCGCGCACGAGAGCTTCGGCGAGCGACTGCTCGGAGCCTTTTTGGTGATGGCCGAAGGTCTCGCCATCGGCAGCGAGAAGGACGATCCCGTCGCGATCGGGAATGGCATTGACGGCGTCTCGGAAGGCGCGCAGCAGCGACTCGCCCGAGCGCAACGTGCCGCTGAATGCCGCGCCGCGCGAGAGCGGCCCGTCGAAGACGAACGCGGCGATGCGCTTTCCCGAGGGGAGCCGGATGAAGTACGGACGCTGGGGGGAGACGCGCGCGCCGGAAACGTCCTCCCATTCGCGACCCGGCGCGCGGACGCGCCGGATCTGCTCCGGGGCGAGGATGGTGAACGTCAGGCCCTGCTTGACCGCTTCGTCGAGGGAAGGCAGGTCGACGGCCGTCTCGGAAAACCAAATGCCCTCGGGCTCGCGGCCGAAGCGATGGATGTAGTCGGCGCGGCCCCAGGCGATCTGCAGCTCTTTTTCGCGGGCATCGCAGAGGGGGAGAATCGCGTGCCCATAGGGCTGCATGAGTGCGGGGGTGTATCCCGTGCGCTCGAGCGCGGCATGGAAGCCGTCTCTTGCATCGTCGAGCACTTGGGGCCGTGACCGCTCGAGCCACGCCGCGAGCGTGGGGCCGATGTTGAACGAGATGCGGCCGAAGAGATTGACGAAGGCGACGATGCGCCCGTCGGGCCGCCGGACGGCCGCTCCGCCGAGCGTCTCGTAGCACTCGTCGGAAACGCGTTCGTTCCAGTCGTGAAAGGGGGCCGCACTCGGCTGGCGGTCGACGAGTTCGGTCCACGGGTTCTCGCGCGGCGGCTGGTAGAGATGTCCATGGACGACGAGATAGCGCACGGACGATCCTCGCGAGGTGTTGGTCGGCGCGTACGGCCGGCCGCGTGGCGGCTGCACGACGGACGCGGCTCGTGATCGGCCGCGCGGCGCAAGACTACTCGTTTCGAGCGACGCGGAAAACCCTGCCGCGCGAGCTTCGGCCGCGCCGGTCGTGAATCTCTAACGTGAGGACAGAGCGGAAGCGACGGTCAGCGGCCCGACGCGGCGCGCTCGTCGCGAGAGGCTTGGTCGTGTTGCCATTGCTCGGGGGAGGTCTGGATCAGCTCGGCCGGGGCGTCGACGGCGTGACGGCGCTGACGCAAGAGCCAAGCACCAGCGACGCCGGCAATCGCGAGGGAGACGAACGCCAGCGTGCCGGCGATGCCGATGTCGTGGACGAGCCCGCGAAGACGGCTCACGTTGGCAGCCGAGTGATAGCCGAGCAGCACCAGCGTCGGCACCAGCGCGAACACCGAGAGCAAATCGTACGCGACGAAGCGGCGCCAAGGCATGCGCATCACGCCAGCCGTCACAAGGAAGGGCATCTTGAGCCCCGGGAGCAAGCGGGCGATGACGAGCGTCCAGCCGCCATGCCGCTTGTACTCGCGGCGGGCGCGCAAGAGGTGACGCGAGCGCAGAACTCGGTTGAATCGGCGGTTCGTGGTGAGGCCGCTGCCGATGCGGCGGCCGATCGTGTAGACGATGACGTCGCCCGTGAAGCACGCGACGATTCCGAGCAGGATGACGTGCCCGAGATCGATGACGCCGAGGGCCGCGAGGACACCCGCGGTCAGCAGCGGAACTTCTTCGGGGACCGGCAGGCCGAAGGTGCCCGCGGTGATGCCCAGGACGAGAGCGAGGTACGCGTGTCCGGCCGGTGTCAGCGGTAGAAACGAAAGCACTCGCGACATCCTCGAAACCGGCTCCGAGTGGGCCGGGCTCGCGGACGATACGCGGCCTCCCGCGTGGAGGCAAGCGACGGAAGCCAGCTCGATGCTGCGATAATCCCGCGGTCAGGACACGTGGCGAACGAGAGCGGTGACGCGAGAGCAGCCGGGGAGAGCGGGAGCAAGACGAGGTTCACCCGGTGCGGCGGCGCGCGCGGGACGGCCGTGACGCTTCGCTCGGTCGCGAGTCTCTGGAGGCGAGGGCGTGATGCGAGTACTCGTGACAGGCGGAGCGGGGTATATCGGCAGCTTCGTGGCGAGAGCGTTGGCGAGCGCCCGGCACGAGCCGGTGATCCTGGACGATCTCTCGACCGGGCATGCGGAGGCCGCGGGCACGTTCCCGCACGTGGACATCCCCTGCGGCGATACCGCACGCGTGGCGGCCCTGATGCGGCGCGAGGGCGTCGAGGCGGTCATCCATCTCGCGGCTCTCTCGCTCGTGGGCGAGTCCGTCCGCGATCCCGGGCGCTACTGGTCGCGCAACGTCGGACAAGCCGCGGGCTTGCTCGATGCCTGCCGCGCGGCGGGCGTGAAGCGCTTCGTCCTCTCATCGACAGCGGCCGTCTACGGCGAACCCGAGCGTGTACCGATTCCCGAGGAGCATCCGCTGCGCCCGACGAATCCCTATGGCGCCACGAAGCGGGCCATCGAAGAGATGCTCGCGCACTTCCGCCATGCGCACGGTCTGGGCTGGGTTTCGCTGCGCTACTTCAATGCCGCGGGCGCTGCCGAAGACGGTTCGCTCGGCGAGGATCACGAGCCCGAGACGCATCTCGTGCCGCTCGCGATGCGCGCGGCGCTCGGGTTGGGGCCTGCGCTGACGGTCTTCGGCGAGGACTACCCGACGCCGGACGGTACGTGCCTGCGCGACTACGTCCATGTGCGCGATCTCGCGCGGGCTCACGTGCTCGCGCTCTCGTGGCTCGAGGCGCACGCCGGCGACTCGCTCGTCTGCAACCTCGGGGGGGGCCACGGCACGTCCGTGCGCGAGATCCTCGACGCGATCGAAGAGGTCGTGGGGAAGGGCGTGCCGCACACGGTGGGACCGCGCCGCGAAGGCGATCCTTCGGCTCTCGTGGCCGCGGTAGACCGCGCCGAGCGTGAACTCGGGTGGCGGCCCGAACGCTCGGACGTGCGCGCAATCGTGCGCGATGCCTTCGTCTGGCATCGCATGCGGCCGCACGGCTACCGGACGCGCTGATCGTTCGTAGCGCGCGTCAGCGTGTTGCGCCCCGCGTCACGGACACGCGTCGGTGATTTCCTGGGGCTGGCAAGCACTGGCCGGGGGAGTGCGTTCGCTGCCGTCGCTCTTGCGCCCGTAAGAGCCCTCGACCGTCCCACGCAGCGCGGTCACCAGATACGAGCGTGAACCCGTCGCGGGAGCGATCGTGGCGTTGGTCGCGCCGCCCGTCGTGCACTGCTTTGCCGCGAAGCTCTCCGCGATGCCGAGCTGGCCCTCGTAGATCGCGTAGTCGCTTGCGGTACCGCAAGAGGTCGCCCAGTCGAGAGCGAGGTTGCTGCCACTCTTCGCGATCAACAGCGGCTCTCCACCGACGCCGCGGCTTCCCGGAATGCGTCCCGCGCCACAGCCGCCGCACTGCGCTTTGTCGAGGCCGGAACAGTCGGGGAGGCAGCGCAAGATGCCTGTATCGCAGACGACGTCCTGGCAGGTGAGACCGCCGACATTGACGCCGTCGCAGGCCTCGCCCGGCTCGACCACCGCGTTTCCGCAGACGGCGCCCGCTCCAGGCGTGATACCCGCCGCGTACACGTCGACGGACTGCAACGTGCCGCCGCTCTCATCGCGGTTGTCGGTGAAGATCGCGATGAGCGAGTCGAGGACGATGTCGGCGCCGTTGTAGTCGCCCCACTCGAAGCCATCGTTGATCTTGGGCGAGAGTACCGTCGTCACGCGCTGCGGAGCCGACCAAGTCTGGGCGCCGTTCGTGCTGTACGAGTAGAAAAGGTCGACGCTGCGTCGCGTCGCATCGCGTCGCGTGTCGTAGTAGATGACGTGTACGGTGCCGTCGGGGCCGACTGCGAGCCACGGATGGAAGCGGTCGACCGTCAGTGCGTCGGCCGTCTCGTGCGGCGTCGTCACGGTCCACGTCGATCCCCCGTTCCGCGAGTAGGCGACCTGGATCCGCGCATGGTTGTTCGCCGCCGTGCCCGACGTGGGGGCGGTGGAGTCCGTCCAGGCGACGTAGATGCTGTTCGCGTAAGTGCCGTTGGTGAGGTCCGCGTCCGCGGACGTGTAGACGAAGACGTTGCGCCGGTCCATCGAGGGCACGGGGAAGTCGAAAGAGGCCTGGGTGTTCGCGATGACCGTGGGCGTGCCGTAGCTGGTGCCGCCGTTGGTCGACTTGGCGACGCGGATCGTGGAGCTGTTCGTACCCGGCCAGATGTGGTAGACAGCGCCGCCCTTGTCGGT
>CAZPJJ010000297.1:0-5568 GCA_964586535.1 uncultured Acidobacteriota bacterium
ATCGGCTGGCGGGTGGCGCAGGGCGACGTGGCCTTCGGGCCCGCCGATCCGCGCACGAGCGCGCTGCTCGTCCTCGCCGGGCCGGTGACGGCGCTGCCCTTACTCTGGTTCGTCGCGGCGGCGCGCCGCCTCCCGTACACGACGATCGGCTTCTTGCAGTACATCGCGCCGTCGCTGCAATTCGCGCTCGCCGTGTTCGCGTTCGGCGAGCCCTTGCGGCCCGCGATGATCGTCGCCTTCGCGGGCATCTGGGCCGCCTTGGCGGTTTTCAGCGTCGATCTGTGGCGCGCCTCGGGCTCGTCGCGCTCAAGCTGAAGTCGACGCCGGTCAGCGCTGGGAGCGGGCGACGCGCTCGACCTGTTCGAGATAGCGCGCGACGTCCTCGCGAGGGTTGATCTCTTGCGCGCGCTTGAGCAGCGGGACGGCCTCCTGGAAGCGGCCCGTGGTCACGAGCACCTGCGCGTGGCGAATCTTCGCGTCGGCTTCGAAAGCCTCGATCGACGAGGCGCGCTCGTAGTAGAAGATCGCCTTCTCGGGCTCGCCGGCGCTCGCGTAGTGCTGCCCGAGCAGGATCAGCGCATCGCCGTCGAGCGGATCGAGCGCGACGAGTTCCTCCAAGATTCCGACGGATTCGCCGCTCGTCCCCTCTTGGACTGCGATGCGCGCCTTGATCTTGAGCAGCTTCTTGCGCTGCTCGGCGTCGAGCGGACTGCCGCTGCGCCCCTCGATCCTCGCGATCAGGCCCTTGGCCTCGTCGATGGCGCCGCGCCGCGCGAGGATGTCGATCCAGCGCAGCGGCCGCTCGATGCCGCCCGTCGTGTCGATCTCGATCGCGCGGCCGTAGGCGCGCGATGCGAGGTCGAAGAGCTCTTCGTTCACGTAGATGTCGCCGAGCGTCGAGAGGCTGGCCACCGTGGACTTGCCGAGGCGCTCGACGATCTCGTAGTTGTAGGCCGCCTTCACCGGCTGCCCGAGCCCGATGTAGGCGTTCGCCTGCAAGAGCCAGAAATCGGCGCGATCGGGGTCGCTCTTGATGAGTTCCTCGCAGAGCGTCACGGCCTCGCCGTACTTTTCCTGGCGCAGCACGGATTGCGTCAGGCCGAGCTTCCAATCGAGAGTGTCGCGATCGAGAAGCACGGCGTTGCGATAGGCCGACTCGGCGGACACGTAGAGCTGCGCATTGTTGTACGCAAAGCCGAGCAGGCCGTAGGTCAGGCCGTCCGCACCGCCGAGTTCGATGACGCGAGAGAGATGCTGAATTGCTTCGTCGTAACGCCCCTCGCGGACCGCGACGAGGCCGACGTTCTTGTGCGCGCGAAGATAGCTCGGAAACTTGGCGATCGCGCGCTTGTAGGCCGCGACCGCGTCGGTGTACTTCTCTTTCTGGAAGTAGATCTGTCCGAGCGTGTAGTCGAGCATCGCGCTCGACTCGGGAAGCGTCAGCGTCTCGAGCTTCGCCGCGGCTTCATCGAGTCTGTCCTCGGCGAGCAGCGGCAGGACTTCCTTCTGCATCGCGTCGCGCTCGACGACGGTGAGCGTGGGCTCGATGTCGGAACGCGTGCCGTAGCCGCCGAGGAAGCTCTTCTGGAATTCGGGATCCTTCCAGATGTTCAGGGGCGCGGGGGCGGCGCCCGACTCGGTGGCGAGCGCGAGCCCGCTCGCCGCCAGGATGCAGCAGAGAATCGTCCGAGGCTTGCCCATGCTTCTCATCGCTCGGCCTCTCGCCGGCGCGCCTTGGCGCGCCCCGCTGAATCTTCTCGACCGCGAGCGTCAGCTCGGGTTGAAGGTGATCGGAATGCGCATCGCGAACTGAACCTTTTCGCCTTTGCGCGTGCCCGGCTCGAAGCGCCACTGGCGGACGGCGTCGAGCGCGGGCTTCTCGAACGCCGGATCGGTCGACTTCTCGACGCGAGGATTCACGACGCGTCCGGTCTTGTCCACCTGGAAGAGCACGTAGACCGTCCCTTGCCGGCCCTGCTTGCGCAGTTCCTGCGGGTAGGTCGGAGGCCTTTGGAAGATCGGCCGCGGCCTCTGATCGAGATCCGCCGCCGAGAAGACGTCGTCGAGACTCTCCTGCTGCTGAGCCGACTGGATCTGCGCGCCGAGATCGATCGCGAACGCACCCCCGGCACCGTCGCCGAACCCTCCAGGGTTGAGCGCGAGTTCGAGTTGCGAGAGGTCGAGCGGCGGTGCCTCCTCGATGAGCTTCGGCGGCTCCTCGGGTGGCTCCTCCTCCTCCGGCTCCTCCTGCGCGGGCGGCGGCGGCGGCGGCGGGAGATTCGCGATGTCGACATCGCGCAGGTCCATGTCCGATTTCAGCGGATTGCCGATCGTCTGCATGACCGGCAGCACGAGGAAGCAAAGAAGCGTGAGCGCGATCGCCCCGGCGACGGACGCGAGGCCCCGCAGGAAGACCGCTCTCTTTTTCGCTTCTCGCCGGGTCGTCATGGCCGCTCCGTCAGCTCGAGCGCTTCGTGGCGACGCTCACTTTCGTGGCGCCGCCCAGTTTGGCCTCGTCGATGACGCGGACGAAGACGCCCGAAGGGACGTTCTGGTCCGCTTGGATGATCACGGGAACGTCCTCCGCCTGCAGCATGCGCTTGACGAGCGGCTGCACACCCGCGACGCCGATCTGGCGGCCTCCGTAGACGACCTCGCCGTTCGCGGTGATCGCGATGAGCACGCTGTTCTTCTCGAGACGCACCGAAGAAGCCGCCTGCGGCTTGTCGACTTCGATGCCTGTCTCCTCGACGAAGGTCGTGGTGACGATGAAGAAGATGAGCAGGATGAAGACGCAATCGATGAGCGGCGAGATGTCGATCCCGCCCGTGTCTTCATCTTCTCCGAAGTTTCGGAAACGACTCATGCGGCGTCTCCGGCGCGCTCGCGTTCATCTTTGAGCACGCGGAAGAGGTGCTGGGTGCAACGCGTCTCGAGGCGTACGAGGAAGGCCTCGTAGCGCTCGCGTTCGCGCGAGAGGTGGTACTGGAAGAAGAGCCCCGGCAGAGCGATGACGAGCCCCGTCTCCGTCGTGATGAGCGCCTCCGAGATACCGCTCGCGACGAGGCTCATCGTCTTCTCGCCACCTGATCCGGAAGCCAGCGCGCCGAACGTGGTCAGCATGCCGGTGACCGTCCCGAGCAGCCCGAGCAGCGGAGCGGCGCTGACGGCGCGCTTCATGAAGCGCAGGTCACGCTTGATCGGAGCTACCTCCGTCGTGTGCAACTCATTGAAGCGCACGGCGAGATCGTGGAGATCTTCGGCGCCCATCACGAAGTCGATGACCTCGCCGACGGGACCACGCCGTTCGTGGGGGTGGGCGATCCAGCGGCGCCAGCGCGACTCGGAGACGCCGCGGCCCATGCGCGACTTCAGGTAGAGCCAGAGATTGACGCCGACCGTGAACATGATCAGCGCGTCGACCGCGAGCAGGTACATGGCCCACCCGCCGTCGAACCAGATCTGGATCGCCTGTTCGACGAGCCCGCTCATTGCGAAACGGCCGCCTTCTCGGCCGCAGGCTGCGGCTCCTCACGGCGCGCGGAGAGCCGGTTGAGCAACGCGATGGCGGTCTTCTCCATGCCGTCGACGAACTTCTTCGCACGCCGCGAGAGATAGGCGTGCAGAAGGAGCGAGGGAATCGCGACGATCAGGCCGAACTCGGTCGTGATCAGCGCTTCCGAGATGCCCGACGAGAGCGTCTTGGCGTCGCCGGTCCCGTAGACGGTGATCAGCTTGAAGGTGTTGATGATACCCGTCACCGTGCCGAGGAGCCCGAGGAGCGGCGCGGCGGCGGCGGAGATCGCGATGAACGAGAGCAGGCTCTGCAGCTTGAGCTTCGTGTCGAGCATCTTCTCGAACATCATCTCTTCGACGAGTTCTTTCGTCTCGCCGACGTGTTCGAGACCGACGCGGAGCATCTCGCCTTCCGGACCCTTGAGATCGGCGGCGACCTTGTTCGCCTGCGCGAAGTCGCGGCGACGGACCGCTTCGAGCAGCCCCTGCACCTTGCGCTCGGCGGGCTTCGGGACGAGCGAGAGCTGGATCCACTTGTAGACCGCGACGACGAGGGCCGCCGCCGCGAGCAGGATGATCGGCACCATGACCGGGCCGCCCTTCGACATGTGCTCGATGAGCGTCTCCTGCGTCTCTTCGATCTTGCGCGCGTTGCCCATCGTCGGATCGATCGGAAGCCGTCCGTTCCCCGTGGCGACGAGCCCCCCGGCGAGCTCCGTCATCGCCGGCTCGTCGAAAGGAATGACGTTCGCTTCGAGCGACCCGAGCTTCTGCTCGGCGAGACCGATCGTCTTGCCATCCGTCGAACGAAAGACCGCGATCGGACCGATGAGAGCGAACTTGCCTTCGGTGAGAACGCCCCCTTCCGCGAGCGCTTTCCCCTCGAAGAGCGTACCGCCGATGATCTCCTCGAGTCTCGAGAGCGAAGCCTCGACGAGGTCGCCCTGAGCGGCAAAGACTTCTGCGGGCGAGGCGCTCTCGTCGATCGCAAGATTGCGGCCGCGCTCGAGGACTTCGCGGTAGCGCTGGATCTCCGCGATGTGCAGGCGCGTTTCGAGGTTGCGCGAGTACTCGTCGAGGAGGCTCGAGAGGTAGGTCTTCTCCTCCTGGCGGGCTTTCGTTTCGGTCTGAACCTTCGTCACGTCGAGATTGCGCGTGTCGAGGTCGCGTCCGACGGACTCGCTCTCCCGGCGCAACTCGACGAGGCGCGTCTCGAGGGCGGTGATCTCGCGGGTCAGCGGGATCTTCTCGGCCGCGATGCGCTCGCGCAGTTCTGCCAGTTCGCGCTTGGCCTTCGCGAGATCTTGTTCGGCCGCGGAAGCGGCTTGCGAGAAGGTCTCGTCGCCGCCGCTCTGCTGCGCGAGAGCGGGAAGGATCAGAGCAACGAGCGTCGCGCCGAAGACGATGGCCGAGCGGCCGCGCCAGAGATTGTCGTTTCGTTGGCTCATCGCTCTCACTCCACGCTCACGGGCAGCGGCACGTACGCGGGCACGACGGTGTTCTCGACGACGCCGATCGCGCGGGTGATCTCGGGGGCGAGTTCGTTGGCGGGGCTCCAGGACCAGCCGTCCGGCCCCGGCCGGCCGACGCCCGCGGCGTCGCCCGTCGACGTCACGTAGTAGCCCTGACCGATGCCGATGTAGAGCGCCTTGACCTCGGCGGTGCGCCCATCGGCCAATTCACGCAGCTCGCTCGTCAGGTGGATGTCCTGATTGAACTTGTTGAGCTCGTTGAGCACGCCGATGACGTTCTGGAAGCGCTGCGCGAGCGAGAGCTCGGTCGCGGCGTCCTCGCCGGGAATCCGCTGCGCCAACGGAGCGACGCGCTGCTGAATGGGCTCGGGAAGGCGCTTGACGAGCACGCGGGTGCGCGCCTCGAGCGGGCCGATGCGATCCGCGAGCGCCGCGGACGCCGCGCGGAACTCTTCGCTCTCGCTGACGATGTCGCGGCGGCGCTCGTCGGTCTCGCGGATGCTCGCCCTGGTTTCGCCGACCTTCTGTTCGAGCGCGCCGATCTCGCTCTTCAAGAGCGCGATGCGCTGATCGAGCACCT
>CAZPJJ010000298.1:0-5550 GCA_964586535.1 uncultured Acidobacteriota bacterium
ATGACGATTCCCAGCTCGCCGAGCGCCGCCACCCGACGAAGGAAGAACTCGACGCGGTGTCGACGGAGCACCCGGTGGTGATCATTCATCAGTCGGGCCACATCGGCGTGTTCAACTCGAAGGCGCTCGAGATGGGCGGCATCACGGCGGAGACGCCGGATCCGGCGGGCGGGGTCTTCCGCCGGGTCGCGGGTTCGAACGAGCCGACCGGTGTCTGCGAGGAGTACGCGTTCTTCCAAATGCTGGGCCTGCTGGCGTCACGCTTCGACGACACGATCAGCGAGCGGCTCGCCGAGGAAGGCGTCCGGCTGATGGCGAGCTTCGGCTACACGACGGCTCAGGAGGGACGAGCGATGGCGATGTCGCGCGATGCGATCGCGCGCGTCGGCAAGCGCGGCGGCCTCCCGATCGACGTGGTGGTGTACCCGGACATCCTCGAGGTCCCGGACATCAGCCCGTCGCGGACGTACGAGGGCCGCTTCCGCGTGGGCGGGGCGAAGCTCACGATCGACGGCTCGCCGCAGGGCAAGACGGCGTGGCTCACGGCGCCGTACCATGTGCCGCCCGAAGGCCGTCCCGCCGACTACCGCGGCTACGCGGCGATCGACGCGGACACGGCGCGCGCCGCGGTCGAGAAGGCGTTCGCCAACGGCTGGCAGATCCTCTGTCACTCGAACGGCGACGCGGCGAGCGATCTCTTCATCGAAGCGGTCGCGGCGGCGCGCGAGAAGCACCCGAGCGCCGACGTGCGCCCGGTGCTGATCCACGGGCAGGTGCTTCGCAGAGACCAGGTCGTGCGCCTCGACGAGCTGGGTATTTTCCCGTCGCTCTTCCCGATGCACACGTTCTACTGGGGCGATTGGCACGTCGAGTCGGTGCTCGGCCCCGAGCGCGCCGAGAACATCTCGCCCACGGGCTGGGTCCGCGAGCGCGGCATGATGTTCGGCTCGCACCACGACGCGCCCGTCGCGCTGCCCGACTCAATGCGCGTGCTCTCGGCGACGGTCACGCGCACGACGCGCAGCGGGAAGGTCCTCGGCGCGGAGCATCGCGTCTCGGTCTACGACGCGCTGCGCGCGCTGACGATCTGGCCGGCCTGGCAGCACTTCGAGGAGAACGCGAAGGGCACTATCGAAGTGGGCAAGCTCGCGGACTTCGTCGTGCTCTCCGACAACCCGCTCACGATCCCGCAAGACCAACTCGACGATCTCAAGGTGCTCGAGACGATCAAAGAGGGCGAGACCGTCTACACGCGGCCCGCCCGCACAGCGCGCGTGCAGCCCGCGGCGTTCGGCATCGCCGTGGTCGACGCGCCGCCGCACGACCACCACGGGCACGGGGACGGCTGCCTCAACCCGGCGTTGGATGCGCTGGTCTCGGCGCTCCAAACGCAGGACGAGGCGCGTCGCTGAGCGCGGCCCGAGGAATCTCAACGTTCCGTCAACACTCTGCTGGGCGAGGTCGCCTACCGTCACGAGGGCGCCCTGGACCCGGTCACTCAAGGCTGGACCCAGACGTCGTCTGTCGTGAGCGCCGAGGCCGTTTTCGGCGATCGCGGGGGGCAGCACGCGCGGGTACGACATCAACCCCACGAACGCCGAGGTCGACGCTCCGCCGCGTCAGTGGGGAAGCGGACAGAGCAACTCCACCGGCGAAGGCCGCTTCAACCTCATCGAGTGGCTGACGCTCGCCTGCGGCAACGGTGCGCTCGACACGGGCGAAGCGTGTGACGACGGAAATCTCGCGAGCGGGGACGGCTGCTCGAGAGTGTGCGCGATCGAAGACTGACGAGAGGGCAGGGCCCGGATGTCCGTCCCGTGGACCGAGTGCCTCGATGCGGACCGCGCGAACTCATGTAGACTCCCGCCGTGCGTCGCTTCCTCTCCGTGGCCCTTTGCGCCGCTTACCTCGCGTTCGGCCTTCTGGCCGCGCCGGCGCACGTCCATGCCAGGGCTGGTCACGACCACGAAACGGCGCGCGGGATCCACTGGGATCACGCTCACGTGGCGGACGATCACGGTGACGATCACGCGTCGAGCGAGATGGGAGCCCACCACGCCGGTGACGCGATCTCTCTCGCGCAGGCGGCGCTGAGACCCCTCGACGGCCCGCGCGTCGCCCCCGGGCTGCCAGAGTTGACGGCGCTCCCGATCCCGGAACTCCTCCCGTCCCAGGCCGTGGCCCAACCTCTCTGCCGGCCGCGTGCTCCGCCCGGCAAGGCGCCGCCTCGCTCGAGACCACCTCCCCGTTGACGTCGCCCCGCGCACGCCGCCAGGCGTGCGTTCGTGTGTCCCGACGTTCCGAGCCGCTCACGGAGGTGTGCGCCCATGGCGAAGCGTCAGGGGGGTCACGAGCCCCTCTCTTGCATCGGCGGTCTTGTATTCATCGTCCTGCTCGCGATCACGCCGGCGATCGCGACCGAAGCGCCGGGCGTCCTCACCGAGGCCGATGCCGTCCGGCTCTTCCTCGAGCAGAGTCCGAACGCTCGCGGGGTTTCGCTCGCGGGAGAGGCCGTCGCGGCGGCGTGGAACGAAGAGCGGCGCCTCTCGAATCCGGCGCTCGCGTATCAGCGCGAGGATGCGGCGGGGGTGCGCGACGAGTTCCTGACGATCGAGCAGCAGATTCCGCTCTCGGGCCGGCGCGCCCTGCTCCGCGAAGCGGGCGAGGCCGCGGTCAAGGCGGCGACGCGCGCGGCCGAGAACGATCTCGCGGTCGCGACGCATGCGCTGCGCTTGGCGTTCTACGAGGTCCTGCACCGCGAGGCGGCGGTGGATCTGCTCGGCGAGGGCGCGCGGCGCCTCGGGCGGATCGTGGAGATCCTCGCGGCCCGCGAGCGCGAGGGCGAGAGCGCGGGCTACGATTTGCTGCGCGCCGAGCTCGAACTCAGTGAGTTGGAAATGGTGGCCGCCGAAGCGCGAGGAGAACTCGCGGCCGCGCGGTCGCGCTTCGGCGCATTCTTCGATCCCGCGGCGCGCATGGACGCCGCCACGCTCGCGGGTGCGATCGAGCCCGACGACCCGCTGCCCTCCGAGGCGGCCGCGATCGACGCGGCGCTCGCGCATCGCGCCGATCTGGGTGCGTTGCGCGCACTGGGGATGCAGCTCGAGGCCGAGGAGCGCGCGGCGCGCCGGCGAAGCTGGCCCGAGCCGACGCTCAGCGCCGGATGGAAGCGCACCGCGGCCGAGGATCTCGACGACACGGGATTCGTCGCGGGAATCGCTCTCCCGCTGCCGATCTACGATCGGGGCCGCTTCAGAGCGGCGCGCGCGAACGCGGAACGCGAGCGGGCTGGCCTCGAGGCCGAGATCCTCGCGCGCTCGATCCGCGCCGACGTTCGCGCGGCGCTTGCCCGAGAGGCCGCGGCCCGGGAGGCGGCGCGCCTTCACGGAAAGGTCGCGGGCGAGCGCGCGGTCGACGTGCGGCGCATCGCCGAACTCGCGTACGAAGAAGGCGAGACGGGAATCCTGGAACTGCTGGATGCCTACCGAACGTCGCTCGCCGCGGAGATGCGTGTCCTCGCCGTCCGCCACGAGGCGCGGCGGGCTCGGATCGAACGTGCACGCGCCGTCGGTGCCGAGGTGACTCCATGAACGACACACGAATGACGCTGATTCTCGTCGCGCTGCTCGTCCTGGCTCCCGCCTGCGGGACCCACGATCACTCGCACGGCGATCACTCGCACGGCGATCATGAGCATGCGGAGGCACCCGCCGAGCGCCCGGCGATCGCGGTCACGCACTGGACGGATCGCAGCGAATTGTTCATGGAGTACCCGGCCTTCGTGGTCGGCGAAAGCGGCAGGGCGGCGATTCATGTGACGGACTTGGAGGACTTCTCGCCGCTCACGGCAGGCGAGGTGACGGTCTCGCTGCGCTCTCGCGCGGGCGAGATCTTCGAATTTCGCGGTGGACCGTCGCGGCCGGGCATTTTCGGCGTCGATCTCGCCATGGAGACGCCGGGCGACTACGACTTCGCGGTGCGGATCGACGCGCCGGGCTGGCGCGACGTCCACGATCTTGGCTCGGCAAAGGTGCATGCGAAGGGCGATCGCTTCGACGCGGAGACGGAGGACGAGGCGGACGCCGGTATCTCGTTCCTCAAGGAACAGCAGTGGACGCTCGAGTTCGGCACGGCGCCGGCGGAACGTCGCGCCCTGCGCGCGAGCGTCACCGTGCCGGCGACGATCCGGCCGCGCGCCGGTGGCGAGGCGATCGTCGCGGCGCCGGTCTCGGGACGCATCGAGGCGGGTCCCGCGGTTCCCGTACCGGGGACGCGCGTGCGCGCCGGGACGATCCTCGCCCGCATCGTGCCTCGCTCCGAGGACGTGCTCGACGCGGCGGGTCTCCGCGCCGCGCTGGTCGACGCGGAGCAGCGGTACGGTCTCGCCGAGAGCGAGCGCGCCCGCGTCGCCCGTCTCGTCGACGCGCGCGCGCTCCCGGCGCGGCGCCTCGCCGAAGCGGAAGCGGCGTTGGCGAGCGCGAACGCGGAGCGCGACGCGGCGCGTCAGCGTTGGAGCCGATTCGAGGCGCTCGGCGGCGGCGGCGGCACGGGCACGGGCGAGGACTCGTTCGCGGTCCGCGCGCCCTTCGACGGTGTGGTCACCGAGGCTCGCTTCTCGCCGGGCGCGACCGTCGAGGCGAACGACGTGCTCCTGCGCATCGTCGACACGGCCCGCTTGCACGTCTCGGGAGCGATTCCGGAATCGAGCGCGATCGACCCGCGGTCTATCGTGGGTGGCGAGATCGTGCGCGAGGACGCGCCGCCGATCGCGCTCGGCGAGCCGCTAGCGGTCGGCCGTGTGGTCGACGAGGCGACGAGGACGACCGACGTGCGCTTCGTGCTCGGCGGCGACGACACGGCACTGCGGATCGGACAAGCGGTGGGCCTCCGGCTCTTCGTCGGTTCCGAAGTGCAAGGAACTGCCGTCCCCGAAACCGCTCTCGTCGACGACGGCGGGCGGCCGGTGGTCTTCGTGCAGACCGGAGGCGAGGCCTTCGAGCGTCGCCCGGTCACGCTCGGGACCCGCTCCGGTGGATGGGTCCAAGTCGTCGCGGGTATCGAGCCGGGCGAGCGCGTCGTTCATCGGGGCGCGTATCTCGTTCGTCTGGCGGCGATGTCCACTCAAATTCCAAGTCACGGCCACGTGCACTGAGGAGCGGCCATGATCGACGGACTGATTCGCTGGTCGCTCGACAACAAGCTGATCGTCCTCACGCTGGCGGTGCTGCTCCTCGCGTGGGGCGGATGGCAGGCCTACCACCTTCCGGTGGATGTCCTGCCCGACCTCACGGCGCCGACGGTGACGATCCTCGTCGAGGGTGGCGGCATCGCGCCCGAGGAGATGGAGTCGCTGGTGACGTTCCCGATCGAGGCCGCGCTCAATGGCGCGGCCGGCGTCAGGCGCGTCCGATCGGTCACGGCGGTCGGCGCAGCGATCATCTGGGCGGAGTTCGAGTGGGGCGAGGACATCCATCGCGCCCGCCAAACCGTCAACGAGAAGCTCACGCTCGTCAGCGGCTCGCTGCCCGGCACCGTGGAACCACCGGTCCT
>CAZPJJ010000299.1:0-5529 GCA_964586535.1 uncultured Acidobacteriota bacterium
GGAGCCAATTGTTCCAGTCCTCGCACCCTTGCGGGTTTGGTAAGCCGTACCAGATCTCGATCGTGCGACGGTCATGGACCAGGACCTTCTTCACCAGACGGCGGAGAAGGTCCTTCTTTTTGGGGTTCGGCCCCTCGGCCATGACCCGGTCGAACTGGTCGACGAGGGTCGCCATCATCTCCCGGTCGATCGCGGGCAATTCCAGGCGCTCGCGCCGGGCCTCCAGATCCTGCTTCTCGTCCTCCAGTTCTTCCAGCCGCGCCCGCAGATCGCGGACCTTCTCGTTGCACAGTCCGGCGTCCAGCGTGCCGGCCTCGAAGGCCTCGAAGTAGCGGTCGATGGCGGCCCGGGTCTTGTTGGCCTGCGCCTCGACCTTGGCGATCTCCTGCTCCAGATTCGGCTTCTCCGCCCCCAGCTGCTTGTTCGCCTCCGTCCAGACCCGGGCGAGGAATTGTTCGTCTCGGAACATGGCCTTGAGGTCCTGGACGATGGCCGACTCCAGGAGCTCGGCCCGCACGTAGTCCTGTATGCATTCGTGATCATTGGTGCGCTTCGAGCAGACGTAGTAGGGAACGTGGACTCCGTTCTTGTGCCCTCCGCCCCCGAACATGTGGCTCTTGCATCGCGCGCACTTGATGATGCCGGTCAGGAGGCGATCGTCGCCGTTGTGCCATCGACGGCCGGCGGACTCCTCGTTCCGTTCCTGGAGGACCTCGTTCGCCTTCTCGAAGAGGACATCGGACACCAGCGGGTCATGCTGGCCTTCGTACAGGATCTCCCGCCAGCGGATCTTGCCCAGGTAGGTGGGGTTCTTGAGCATGTAGAGGACGACGCGCCGGCCCCACTTCTTGCCGTTCCGGTTCCGGTGGCCCGCCTCGTTGAGCTGCTTGCAGATCGCCGATGACCCTTCCTTCCCGATGGCGTACATCCGAAACATCTTCCGGACGATGAGGGCTTCTTCCTCGTTGATGACCAGCCCCCGCTCGGGGTCGAGCTGATAGCCGTAGGGAACGACGCCCCCGACCCAGGCGCCGGTCTTCGCCTTCTTCTCCATCCCGACCTTCGTGCGCTCGACGATGGTGGCGTGCTCGAACTCGGCGAAGACCCCGAGCATCTGGAGCATCATCTTGCCGGCCGCGTTGGCGGTGTCGAACGGCTCGGTGATGGACTTCAGGACCACGCCGAACTTGGTCAGCTCGTCCACCATGAGGGCGAGCTCGCGGACCTTGCGTGACAGGCGGTCCACGCGGAAGACCAGCAGGGTGTCGAAGGCCTCCGACTCGGCATCGAAGAGCATCTCCTCGAGGCCCGGTCGGTTCATGTGGGTTCCGCTCTCGGTGTCGCGGAACACCTTGTGGAGCCGCCAGTCGTCGCCCCACTGGGCCTTGCAGAAGGCCTCCAGGCGCTCGGATTGGGCACCGAGCGAGTACTTCTGGTGGTCCTCGTCGGTGGAGATCCGGGTGTAGAAGGCGACCCGGGTTAGGGATTCTCGTTTCGCAGGCATGCGGTGAATGCAACCTCCTGTAATCGTGTGAGTTGCGGAGACGTGGCCACATTCAGTCCTACCTCTGAACGCCCCCTGCATCAAGGCAATCCGGCGGACTGCGGCGCGTGCCTCCCCGAAAGAGAAAGGGGGGGCGCTGGCCGCCGCCGGGGACATTGAGACTGAGCATGCAGTCCGGACTTGACGCCTAACGATCGTTAGGCGAGACTGCCGAAAGCTCAAAAGCCCCCGAAGGAGTATTGGCCGATGCCCAATCCCGAGAAGGAGCCGCTCACCTCACGGCAGGACGAGATTCTGCGGTGGGTGAAAGACTTCATTCGCGACCACGGCATGCCTCCAACGGTGCGCGAGATCGGAACCGCATTCGAGATCAAGAGCTCGAGCGTGTTCGATCTGCTGCAGGCGCTGGAGCGAAAGGGTCACCTTCGCCGCGGGGACTTGGGTGCCCGCTCCCTCATCGTCGAAGGACATGCCGACCGCCACGAGTGCGGTTGCGAGGAAGTGCGAATCGTTGGGCGTGTTCGCGCGGGCGCTCCCATCGAGGCGATCGAGAACGACTTGGGCACCATCGCCGTGAAGAAGGATCTTCTGCGCGGACGGTCGGCGTTCGCTTTGAAGGTCGAGGGCAACAGCATGATCGAGGCGGGTATCCTCGACGGCGACTACGTGGTAGTGCGCAAGCAGGAAACGGCCGACGACGGCGATATCGTCGTCGCGCTCATCGAGAACGAAGCAACCTTGAAGCGATTCTATCGCGATGCGGACGGGGTACGTCTTGAACCAGCCAGCCCGGCGATGTCTGCGATCCGCGTTCGATCAGGCGAATTCGCAATACAAGGCACCGTTGTCAGCGTGATGCGGGTGATGAACAGGACATCGTAGGAGGCCATGCATGCCGCGGCTCAGGTTCAAGAACTTCAGTGATCTCGGATTCATCCAGGGAATCGACAAGCCCCGACATCTCGCTCCGTTCCTTGCTCCACACGCGGAGTTCTTTGGCCGGCATGGTGTCGACGTCGCAGGGCTCAAGAACGATGACGTGACCGATCGGCAACTGCTGGAAGTGTTCACACAGCCCGACAACGAGATGCCTCCGGACCTTCTGGAAGCTCTCTATGTTCTCGATGATCTCGCGGACGAGACTGGGCATGATCGTATCCTGGATGAAGCCAAACGCCAGGGCATCAGCCTCAACGGAGACGGGATGACCCCGGGCGAGTTCGCTATCGTCGTGCACTGTGATCATCCGCGCTTGATCCGCGTGTGTCACGAAAAGACCATCTACCGGAAAGTCCGCAACTACCAGGAATATCAGGCCAAGGACAACGCAGCACTCAGCGCTGCAAAGGCAAAGACGAAGATCAGCGAACTCGAGGAAGCGCTCGCGCCATGGTTCGAGTCGAAGAACCGTAGCCGTGCGTGTGAGATCTGGGTCTACGAGGAGCGAGGCGAGGTCGCGTTCATGATCACCCATGGACGCCCGCTGCGGACCGAAGGGAGCATCGACAAGAGATTGCGCCGCTCTCGTGTGGCGTACCGTCCTCAGAAACACGATTCGGTTATTTTCGATAACCGGCTTCACGTGCTGCGGATCAATGCCCAAACGGTCGGCGAGAAAGAGTTGTACAGAGAGAAGTTCGGGAAGGTCCTCTTCGGCGATGCGGGCCACTTCCCAGGTGGGGATATCTACTCCCTCGCCCCGCTCAAGCGCGGTGTAGGCGCGCTTCGGCTTGCGGCTGGGGTCGATTCTGCGCGACTCACCGAGGTGTGGATTGAGGTCGACAATGATCAGCGCTTCGTCCAGGTATCGCGGGCCTACAATCTCGCTGAAAGCATCACGCAGTACGGAAGGCCCAATCTAGCGGAGGGGCGGCTGGTACGTGCTTCCTTCCTGATCAAGTACTCGAGCGGGGGCCGGCCGCGGAAGTTGGAACTCCGACCGCCCAACGTCGCCGTCTTCGACCGAGACCGTGACGGCGACGCTGCCGAGGCTTTCATGCGCGTCAATGGCTATCTCAGAATTCATCCGGGGGATGGTGCCACGGGTGATTGACCTTGCGATCTTCTGGGAGGTGCTGGAGTCCAACTTTCCCCCCGGAGGCGCGCGCATCGACTTGGAGGCGCGAGTGGGGTCCGAGATAGTCGCAGCATTGGAGCGCTCGCAAGTCATCTCGTTCATCCGAACTGGCGATACCGTGGGGTGCCCGCACCCCGGAGGGGCTGGCTGCCCTCGTCAGGTGATCACGTTTGACGATGGGCGCCTGCAGGCAGTCTGTGGAAATGCCCCGCCTGAATGTGACGACCTTGACCTGACAAGCCGCGACATTGAGGTCCTCGCACTGGAACCAGAGCGCCTTTGCGCCGCTCTCCGCTCGCCGCTTTCGCTCGGTGGGAAGATTGAGGCTATCGCGGGACTCCACCGTGTATATCGAACGGGGAGCTTCGTGCCCCAGCCAGGCGTCAGGCGTGCGGTCTACTTCGTCGCGTGTTGCTCTGATCGGGCCTACTCCGAAGCCTTTGACGCATTGCTCGGCAGGGCGGGTGAAGAGAACTTTGCGATTCTGGTCCCCACCGATCGTTTCATCGGCCAGGACCTGACGCGGCAAATGGCCAGTTACGGTAACCCGATCGTCGCTCTTCAAGGGCTGATCGACATCGGTGACGACGGACAATTGATCGCGGCTGTCCCGGGTCCCCGGCTGTTTGCGGACATTGGACGGCGTCACCTTCCGGGTCCTGCTGCCCCAACGCCGATCGTCGCGCGAGTCCGGACCCATGAGGGCTGGCAAGACCTCGACGAGGCAGCCTACGGTCGACTCATCGATGACGTTGCCCAGTACGATCTGGTGGCGGACGAAAGAACCCGCAGAATCTGGAAGCGTCTCGACGGGCGCAAGCAACCGAAGCTCACCGTGGGCGTCCAGGCCGGGTACTTTCGAATGATCTACATGGCGGTTGACAAAGTCGGCTACTTCGATCCCTCCGTTGCCGGTCCTGACGACCTACAAGCCGGGAAGCAGATCTTCCAGCGTGCCCGTCAGACCATCGACATCAAGCACTCTGTCAAGCCCGCGAAGTGGCGGCTCTTCAAGTCCGTGAGAGTCGAACGCCACACGGAGTACCAGTTCCAGCCCGACCCCGACTTTCGTTTCGCCCTGATCTTCTCGCCTTCTTCCTGATCTCGCCTCTAAACGCCAAACTTTCTTCGCCAATACACGCTGCGTACAGGCCGCATCCGCTCTCGATACAGACTCGCCAACGATTCTCTCCCCGTAACGCGATACCGCGAGTACGGAAGGAGAGACCCCATGGAACAGGAATGGCGTTGCACCCGCTGCGGAAAGCTCCTCGCAGTCCTGCGCGGTGACCGGCTGCATATCCGTTTCGCCAGAGGCCACGAGTACCTCGTCGGGCTTCCGGTGACCTGCGTGTGCCGGAACTGCCGGACTCTGAACGAGCGCCACGACCACGATTCGGAGATGACTTCTTCGCGAAGCGACGCTGCTAACGTCGCGAGTTGATCCATTTGCCATCGAGGCGCACGACGCCCTGATCGGCCAATAGGAGGCGCCAGACGCCCGGCCAGTAAGGCCAGGCGTCATGAAAAGCGTCTCGAGAGATCGGGATCGTGCGCGGCTCGCACGGCAACTCGAAACCGAAGCGTACAAGAACCTTCTCATCAATCTCCAGGATCGCGAGCCGTTCCTGCGGCAGTTCACCACATGGGCGGATGTGATTGTGTTCATGCGCCAGGGTACTTCTCAGGACTCAAGCAAGGACGAGGTCCTGCGGCCGATACTTGCTGCTCACGGTGAGAATGAAGACCACCGATGGCGAGAGATCCTTCTCGCTCTCTTCTGGCCAGGGTTGGGCTCGATCCACTTCAGGAAACGGTCCTGGGACTTGGACGACCCGGACGAGCTCTGGCAACGGATCTACTGGGCCTTTCATCAGTCGGTGTGCCGGATCAATCTCGCGCGTAGGCGCGATCGTCTCGTGCAGTGGATCTACAACTCGACGATCCA
>CAZPJJ010000300.1:0-5509 GCA_964586535.1 uncultured Acidobacteriota bacterium
AGGCGCTGCTGCTCGTAGTCGAGTCCGCCGAAGGCCTGGACGACTCTCCGGGCTAGCAGAGTCTCCTCGATCAACGCTGTCGTTCGCGCTGATCGCTCTTGAGATCGTCCGGCGGCCTTCTTGATCTTGCGTCCGAACTTCCCCGCCGCTCCGACGAAGAGCGGTACGGCCACCAGACAAAGCAGGGTGATCTGCCAAGAGGCGAACACCGCCACGAGGAGACAGATGACAATCACCGGAATCGACTGGATCGCCTGCCCGATCTCGCCGCTGAGGATGTTTTGGATACGGGACGCATCGCCCATGATGCGCGATAGCATGTCCGACGTTCCGTACCGTCGATAGAAGGCGTCCGTCTGGCTGATCGCTTGTTCGTAGAGCTCCCGCCGCATGTCGAGCACTGTGTAGAGACCGGCTGCACGAAGGCCGTAGACGCTGAAGAAGGTGAAGAGTCCTTTGAGAAGATAGAGTGCGACGATGGCAAGAGGAATCCTGATGAAACCATCTCTTTGCAGCCATTGCCGGAGAGGATTCGACATTACGTCGAGCTTCTCGCGCGCATCCAGGAGCCATGATGGCGCCCAGCCTGGCGCAGCTTCGGCGGATTGCTCATCCGCATTCTGAACGGTGGCCGTCTCGACGGGAACGACGAGCCCCTCGATCAGCGGTTTGATCAAGGAGATCGCGCCGCCCAGAAAAACTGCGGAGACGATGGAACACGCGATCGCGGTGGCGACCAGAATCCTGTGACGCAGGAGATAGCGCAGGAGCCTAGAAAAGTCGCCATGAGGGTCCTCGTGCGACTCGCTCTTGGGGAGAGCCTCAGGCATCGAAGAAACCCCGGCGAGAGCGAGGACGTCGGCCAAAATGCGCCCACGACTTTGCGGTGGCGCAGCGGCCGCGCGGCGTTCGATCCAAGAAGCCGATCTGCAGCAAGTAGGGTTCACAGACTTCTTCGATTGTGTCTGGCTCCTCTCCGAGTGCCGCCGCCAATGTATTCAGTCCCACCGGCCCGCCTTCGTGATCATCGATGATCGCGAGGAGCAGGCGGCGATCGAGATCGTCGAGACCTATCCCATCGATGCCGAGTCGCTCGAGTCCCTCGCGCGCGACCGAGATCTCGATGACTCTCTGTCCGGCAACGGTGGCAAAGTCACGCAGCCTTCGAAGCAGTCTCAGCGCGATTCTGGGAGTCCCGCGGGACCGCGATGCGATCTCTACGGCGGCTTCATCGGCAACTCCCACATCGAGTCGTTGCGAGGCGCGCTCGACGATCAGCCGCAGATCCTGGGGCGGGTAGAAATCCAAGCGCTCTACGATACCGAAGCGATCGCGAAACGGCGCGCTCAGCAGGCCGGACCGGGTCGTCGCTCCCACCAGAGTGAAGGGCGGCAATTCGAGCCGAACGGAACGGGATCCAGGACCTTGTCCAACGGTCAGATCGATTGCGAAGTCCTCCATCGCAGGGTAGAGAACTTCCTCGACAGTTGCTCCGAGACGATGAATCTCGTCGATGAAGAGTACGTCTCCCGGTTCGACGTGAGTCAGGATCGCCGCGAGATCTCCCGCCCGGAGAATCGCAGGTCCGGACGTCGTACGAAGCCTGCAGCCCATCTCCTCCGCAATGATGTGCGCCAACGTCGTCTTTCCGAGTCCTGGGGGGCCGGAGAGCAAGACATGATCGAGGGGTTTCCGGCGGAGTCTCGCGGCTTCGATGTAGACGCGCAGGTTCTCGACGAGAGTCCGCTGACCCACATAGTCGGCGATCCGCCGCGGCCGAAGGGCCAACTCATGCTGCAAGTCGTCGGCTCGCGCGCCTGCTCCTACGACGCGATCGTCGTCGTTCGAATCAGCAATCATCGAAGGCTCATGCGTTGGAGCGTCGAGCGAATGACGCCCGCGAGATCTCGATCCGCACCGTCGCGCAGGACGGTGCGAACCGACTCTTCGGCTTCGGTACGCCGATAGCCCAGGCCCTCGAGGGCCGTGACCGCGTCCGCGAATAGTTGTTCCGTTTCGCCGCGGCCAACCGTTGCGGAAGGCAAGGCCGCCGTCACTTGTGCGAGTTTCGCGTTCTGCAGGCGATCCTTCAGATCCAGGACGAGGCGCCGCGAAGTCTTGCGGCCAATGCCGGGTACTCGCTCGAACGCCGCCGCGTCCTCGTTGCGCGCTGCCTCGACGATGGCCGCAGGGCTGAGCGTCGACAAGATGGAGAGGGCGATCCGCGGGCCAACGCCACCGACCTGGAGGAGGGCGCCGAAGAAGATCTTCTCGTCCGGCGTGGAGAAGCCGAAGAGTTGGAGACTCTCGCTGCGCAGAAGCGTCACGACCTCCAGGGAGGCGGGTTTCCCTACCTCGGGAAGCGCCTCGAGGGTGGAAAGAGGTACATCGAGTTCGTAGCCAACCCCGCCGGCGTCCAGGACGACCGTGGGCATCGATCGGCGAAGGAGCGTACCGCGGAGATGACCGATCATCGGACGACCTCGCGTGCACGGCTGTGGAAGTTCGCGTGCGCCAGGTGACACACGGCGAGCGCGAGAGCGTCCGTAGCATCGAGCGGCGCATCCTGCAGGGAGGCAGCCAGCGGAGCCGGCAGGGTACGCGCGAGCGCACGGCGAACAGACTCTTTGGAGGCGCCTCCAGC
Organism: uncultured Acidobacteriota bacterium; assembly: GCA_964586535.1. Classification (GTDB taxonomy): domain Bacteria; phylum Acidobacteriota; class Polarisedimenticolia; order J045; family J045; genus CAZPJJ01. Next base: position 2,645 of record CAZPJJ010000300.1, read on the forward strand.
ACCGCTGATGGACTTCTTGACCGTGGCGGGTGGGTACTCCGCGACGGGAATCCCGGCCTCGCCCAGAACGGCGAGGAGCACGCCGCGAGCTTCAGCAAGTGCGAGAGCGGAGCGCACGTTCCGGTGGTTGAAGAGACTCTCGACGACTGCGACGTCCGGTCTCCTTGCTTCGATCTCGATGCGAGCTTTCGTTGCCAGGGAAGCGAGCTTCTCCGCCCGAGAGCTGGCGCGATCCGTCGTCCAGATTCCCACCTCGATCGACTCGATCTCGCTTCTGCGGGTCGATACGAAGGCGTAGCCCGCCACTTGTGAGCCAGGATCGATGCCAAGGGTTACCCGTCGCTGCATCCTCGACTCCGACCAGGGCGAGCCCCGGCTCGCCGTTGGTTCATCAATATCCACGGGCCCCTCGGCGACGAGCCCACGGGGATCGAATCCGGCGCACAGCGCGCGAGTTGCCGCGGAACGGCGGAGAGAAGGCGACCGGCACCGCGCGCCTGCTCCCTTCCACTACGCACTCATTCTAGCGCCGCCGGAGCGCGCATCGCCGTCGGTCGCCCCGCGAGATCCACCCTCCCGGCCGCGGACAGGGGAGAGCCGCCATTCATCTGAAGTGCGCCTGGCCTACTCGACGAGGCGGGGGTGTCCGCACTGCGACCGCGCGGCCCCCACTGCCCCACCAGGTGCAACGAGCGCGGTACAGGGAAGGAGCATACGGCGCACGCCGCTTCGCGAGACGACGATAGGAGAACTCAGGTCCGGGGGACTACAGAGTGAAACGAATGCCAGCCTGCCAACTGAATCCGCCGTGGTCGAGAGTTCCACCGTTGAAGAAGTACTCGCCGGCACCGGGACAGAGCGTACCGGGGCGGACATTAACATCGTCTCCAGGCTGAACCCCACCGCAGATGACGTAGGCAGGCAGTCCCCCGATGGGGAAGGCGTCCGGGCTACCGTCGTTGACGATTACGCCGTCCGTGACGGCCGCTCCAAACTGCTCCTGGCCGTCCACCGTGATCACGATGTTCTTCTGCGCCCAGAAGAAGGAAGTCTCGACGAAGAAAGCGGTATTCCGTCGCCATTGCCATTCGAAGCCGCCGCGAACTTCGACGAAGGGACCATCTTCCGCCTCGATACGCGGACGGACGAGGTCGTGCGCTTGTCCCGCGAGGGATCGAATGCCGAGACGGGAGGGCGTGAACTCCGCCTTGACCGTGTAGTCAACGAAACTGGCGTCCATCTGGTCGGCAAACGTACGCCACTCGTCGGATTCCTCGAGCTCGACGAAAAGATATCCAGCCGCGACGCCGAGATAGGGATTAAAACGCTTCGTCGGGCGGAAGCGCTGGTAGACGCCGATCGAGACGGGAATCTGGGTGACGTCGCCCGCATTGATAGGTTGATAGATCCACGTCTCGTCCAGAATCGATTGTCCGCTCGAATCGGCTTCCATCGCGACACAATCCTGGCTCGTCGAACCGGTCGCGTAGAGTTCGGTCGCACAAGACTGGCTGTCTTGGTAGTTGGGATCCTGGACATCCAGCGAGTAGAAGAACTCGAGATTGTTGATCCTTGTCGTGTAGTAACCGATTCCGAAGTCGAGGACGAGTTCAGAAGTCTTGAACGACTTGAGCCCGTAGGCGAAACGAAGATCCATGCGAGGATCGGACGCAAGCCGGCCCTCGATCGAGGAGAACTCGTTGGGCCGCGGATCGCCGACCGTGATCCGATCTCCCGATTGCCCGATGACGATCTGCGCATTCGCGGCCTGGGATCGAATATTGTCGCCCGGATTGATCCCCCCGATTTTGAACTCTACCCTCCACTTGCCTACTGTCTCTTCCGCAAGCACAGGGAACGCGATCAAGGAACTCAAAATAAGGAGAACGCACGGGCCTCTTCCAGGAACGATCGCTCGCAGATTCATCGCAACCTCTTGCGTCTTCACGTGCGGTGCGAAGTTTGCGCCGCGGGGAGAAGCGCGGCATCGAGACTGACGGGAGACTCGACGCGGGGCGGAATAATACAGGAAGAGGTCGCCGCGCGTGAGGGCTTTTTTTCCTAGTCGCGGGGTCTTTGCCGCAGCATCCGCGCGACCTCAAACCTTGACCCGCAGGAGGGCCTCCTTGGAGCTTACGCAGTCGAACTCTGGAGAGCCAATCGAATGGAGTCGGCAGTCAGAAAAAGAAAAGGCCCCGTCAAGTTACCCTGACGAGGCCTCATAAGGACCCGGCGACGCCCTACTCTCCCACGCAGTCTCCCACGCAGTACCATCGGCGCAGAGAGGCTTAACTTCCGTGTTCGGGACGGGAACGGGTGTGGCCCTCTCGCTATGGTCACCGGGATTTCCAAAATATCGAGCGCGCACCGTCCTGCGCGACATCAACAACTTGATGCTCACCGTACCTTTTGGCACGTGCGGAGAGAGGAAGGTAGGGAGGCGAAGCGGTTAGGCTCCGCCTCCCAGATGAGTCTGAGACCAGCACATGAGGACAAGGGAGGTTTAAGGTCAAGCCGCACGACCGATTAGTACCGGTAAGCTGAACGCGTTACCGCGCTTGCACTTCCGGCCTATCAACCTGGTAGTCTTCCAGGGGTCTTTAGGGGCTTGCGCCCGGGAGAACTCATCTCGAGGTGGGCTTCGCGCTTATATGCTTTCAGCGCTTATCCTTTCCGGACATAGCTACCCGGCGCTGCCGCTGGCGCGACAACCGGTACACTAGAGGTCCGTGGTTTCCGGTCCTCTCGTACTAGGAAACCATCCCCTCAATTCTCCTACGCCCACCGCAGATAGGGACCGAACTGTCTCGCGACGTTCTGAACCCAGCTCACGTACCGCTTTAATCGGCGAACAGCCGAACCCTT